>JANXXM010000014.1 GCA_025350645.1 Ferruginibacter sp. | reverse complement strand
GGCCTTAGTTCTACATTCCCTGGTTTGTAAACGCCATGCACATTTCCAAAGGCGGCTGCTACAGTAAACATATTTCCTACCCTGCCCAGTTCCTTATATGCATAAGCAACATCCGCAGGTTGTGTATATAGTTTATCATTTTCAATATCGCTGTTATCTACGCCATCCTCTTCACCACCTGTTACACCCAACTCTATCTCTATACTCATACCAAGCGGTGATAAGCGTTTATAAAATTCTACTGAGGTTGCTATATTCTCTTCAATGGGTTCTTCGCTAAGATCCAGCATGTGGGAGCTAAATAGCGGTTGTCCTTTTTCTTTATAAAATTGTTCCCCCGCATCTATTAATCCACTTATCCATGGTAACCATTTTTTTGCAGCATGATCTGTATGAAGCACCACAGACACGCCATAATATTTTGCTACATTATGAATGTGCAGCGCACCAGATACTCCACCTGCAATATTTGCCTGCAATTTATCATTGGGCATTCCTTTACCCGCTATAAACTGTGCTCCGCCATTACTAAATTGTATAATTACAGGGGAGTTTACATTTGCTGCAGCTTCCAGTGTGGCATTAATCGTATTTGTGCCAATAGTATTTACGGCAGGCATTGCAAATGCATTATGTTTTGCATCGTTATATAATGCCTCCAATTCTTCTCCATGTAAAACTCCTGAGCTGTATTTAGCCATAATTTTTAGTTTTTACAAATGTAACGAAGTAATTTTTAAAAGCATTCTGCTGTAATACTGCTCTGCAAATTTTTAAAATATGCTGCCGCATATAACATACGGCTGCCATACCAGCTAAACATTTCTCCATCCACTAATATTATTTTTGAAGCTGGTAAAAACTTTTGCAATTCATCAACATGTTTTTGCTTAAAGGGAAAAGGTTCTGAAGAGAGGAAAACCAATTCAGGCTTTAATTGTTGTAATTTTTCTATCGATATTTCAGGATATCTTTTTTCTTTTTTAAATATGTTTATAAAGCCTGCATGCGCTAGCATACTGCCTATAAATGTATCTCCTCCGATACTAAGATAAGGGTTGTTCCATATTAAATAAGCGCAGGTTTTAAAACTATTTTTATTGGTAATTATATTTTTAAAATCAGTTATAATATTATTTTTTATGATTATTGCTTCTGTTGCTTTTTCCGCTAACACTCCTATATCAGATATCATTTGAATGGCATCTTCGTAATTTTTTACATCAGTTAATAAAAGCGGAAATAAATTAGCCAGGTATGCTACATCGTCTTTTGTATTTTCTTCTTTGTTAGCAATAACAAGGTCGGGTTGTAGCAAAGTTATTTTATGAAGATTTGCTTTTTTAGTACCTCCAATGCGCTCCTTTTTTTTAAACCATTCCATAGGGCGAATGCAAAATTTTGTAATACCCACTACCTCATTATCTAAACCAATGTTATACAAAAGTTCTGTTATTGAAGGCACAAGGCAGACTATTTTTTTTGGATGATGATGAGTAAAATCTTTTTTTTGCAAAAACATTATTTATATAAAATATTTACTACAAAGCTACAGGTTAAAAACAAGCTGTTCTTTTACCTAAATGAGTAATATATATATCTGCAAAATAAAAAACTTCCACAGCTTGCTGTGGAAGTTAAGTTCGTACCTACCAACACGAAAGTTTTGTAGGTTTTCTGGATGATTTTAAAGCTTAGCTATTTTATCGCTAAGTTTAATTATGTTCCGGTTTCAGTGTGTTCAAGTCCGGCTATCGTCGCTGTGGTTGGCAGCATAAGCCCTGGTGGATTTTAAAGCGGTTTTTACTAGGATTCGATCTTGGTTTTTTGCAGATTTTAATCCTCTGCAGGGATTGTTGGATCTAGGTAATCTTCAATAGGAACTAAACTACTACGGTGTTGGTTTTGCTATCATCGCTGTGGTTAGCAGCATAAGCAGGAAAATTGGTTGCTGGTTTTCAAAGGAACATCGATTCTGGTTTTGCTATCATCGCTGTGGTTAGCAGCATAAGCAGGATAATTGGTTGCTGGTTTTCAGAGGAACATCGATTTTGGTTTTGCTATCGTCGCTGTAGTTGGCAGCATAAGCAGGAAAATTGGTTGCTGGTTTTCAAAGGAACATCGATTCTGGTTTTGCTATCATCGCTGTGGTTAGCAGCATAAGCAGGATAATTGGTCTTTGGTTTTTCACAGGAACTGAGATAGTTTTTTTGCCATCATCGCTGTAGTTAGCAGCATAGGCAGGATATTGATTTAATGTTGTTTTCAATATTATTTACAGTTACTGCAAATTGGTTTAAATTTTTGTTGAACCCTATGTAAAAGAACTTTAAGAAAATCAGAAGTTGATTGATATTGAATTTTATGGTCTTTTCAGCTTCGAGCTTTTTTGGATATTAGAAAACTCGTTTGGTTTTTTCGTGATTCTTGGATAATGATTGATAACTTTTCTTTATCAATCAACTTCTAACACAAAGATGAACCCTTTTGCCATGGTGTACAAGAGCAAAATTTCTCTTTTATTAAAATGGCGTAAATACAACGTTTATGGTATAAAAGACAATAATTGTTTGACAATACTACTTTGAGGGTATTCGTAAAAATACGCATAATGATAGGGTTATCATCAAATAAAAAAGTGCTGCATTCTTATAAGATGCAGCACCAGTAAAGGTTTTAGCCAAATTAGTAAAACAACGTTAGGTTATTTGGACAGGCTTTGTATAATATCATGACGGGTAACAATATGGTGCATTCCGCTTTCATCTTTACTTAAAACAGCGCCATTTTCTTTGGTAATAAATGTGCTTAAACGCTCTACGGGCGTATCAAATGCTACAGATGGATATGGTTTTTCTATAACGGTAGATACTTTCTGGTATTTAATATCTGCATTAGAAAGTATTTTATCAAATAATCCTTGTGCAGATATAGAACCTGAATTTACTTCGCCATCAAAAACAGGAATATTTTCAATATCATATTTCTTCATCAATTCAATAGCTTCCAACACTGTATGGCCGTTGTTTATAGTAATCAGTTTTTGTGTGCCACGCCCGCTTACTAAGTCTTTAAATGTTTTTACTTCAAGAAATCCTCTTTCCATCATCCACTGATCGTTATAAATTTTTCCTACATAACGGCTACCATGATCGTGGAATATAACTACTACCACATCATCTTTTTTTAATTGATCTTTTAATTGCATTAATCCCTGCAAAGCACTGCCACAGCTATATCCTATAAAAATACCCTCTTCTTTTGCAATGCGCCTGGCCATTACTGCACCATCCTTATCAGTAACTTTTGTAAACTCATCTATATACTTCATATCATAATTGGCAGGTATAAAATCTTCGCCAAATCCTTCACTTATATAAGGGTAAACTTCTTTTTGATCCAGTTCCCCGGTTTCAAAATATTTTTTTAAGAGGGAGCCATAGCTATCAATTGCCCAAACTTTTATTGCAGGGTTTTTTTCCTTTAAATATTTTCCGGTACCTACAATAGTTCCTCCTGTGCCCGTGGCTACTACGAGGTGTGTAATTTTTCCTTCTGTTTGTTCCCATATCTCCGGGCCTGTTTGCTCATAATGTGCAAGCCTGTTTGCAAGATTATCATATTGGTTCACATACCAGCTATTAGGCACCTCACTGGCCAGTCTTTTAGATACGGAATAATAGGAGCGGGGGTCTTCGGGTTCTACATTTGTGGGGCATACAATTACTTCTGCTCCCACAGCTTTTAAAATATCTGCCTTTTCTTTAGATTGTTTTTCGGTAGTGGTAAAAATGCATTTGTATCCTTTTACACATGCTGCCAAAGCAAGCCCCATACCGGTATTACCACTCGTGCCTTCAATTATAGTACCGCCAGGTTTTATTTTACCTTCTTTTTCTGCTACCTCCAGCATTTTAAGAGCCATCCTGTCTTTTATTGAGTTACCAGGATTAAAATATTCCACTTTAGCCAATACAGTGCAGGGTAGGTCTTTTGTTATTTTGTTTAATTTTATTAATGGCGTGTTACCAATAGTTTCTAATATATTATTTAACCACATATTGCTTTTTTTAAGCGGCAAAGGTAGCTAATATACTATTGGAGATTTTACACAATTTTTAATTTTTTCTTATGAATTATAATTAGAATAAAATAGCTATGAAATGTTTTGATGATAATTTTTTTATCTTATAATATAGTATATCGTCTATCAAATATTAAGATGCAATACTACCTTATAAATTTATCCTTAAGAGTAATTTTACAAGATAAGTAGGTTGAGATTTTTTCCCGCTTTAATTTCGAATATCTTATTTAAAATCCTATGTTCAGTGATAATGTTTATCTCTGAAACAACAAAAATCCACATTAGTCCTCTGTTTACAGAGGATTTTTTTGGTAGTAAAATTATTACAAATTTAAACATCGATTGTCTACTTAAGAAAAATCCGCATTTGTTTACTATTACATTATAAATCTATTATCCAAATTTGTATTAGAAAATCCTTTATCTTTTTATCTTAATTTCTTATTGAAAGTTTATCAGAAAAAACCTCTATTTGGAGGTTTTTTATTTTAAAGCATCTAATGATTTTTTTATGAAAATATCCTCGGCATTCAACGCTTCAAAATAACCTTCAGACCTGTATAATTGACGGGCAATAGCTGATTTTAATATTCCTACTAACAACATTTTTTCTTTGGATAAAATATTACTAACTATTACGGAATCTTTTTCTGCCATGGCACTAAAAAAGCGCCAGTCTTCATCAGAAAATTTAAACTCTTTTACAAACTGAGAAGCATTCTTATAAGAAGATAAAGATTGTTTATGGCTTTCAAAGTAGCGGTAACCGAAATCATTTAAAATACTTTTGCCATAAATTTTGGCAATGGTTGCACCAATCTTAGCAGCATCTGCTGCAACAAATATATCGGGGCTTATACCGCCGCCGCCATATAATTTTTTACCTGCCATAGATTTGTATAACCTTGTCGTGTCATTTTTTACAGAGTCTGCACTTACCATTTCACCATCGGTATAGCGGTTCATTATTTCTTTATAATAAGCAGCACCTCCATTTTTATAAGATCGTTGAATACTTCTGCCAATAGGGGTATAATATCTGGCTATGGTAAGTCTCAAAGCACTTTTATCACTCAGGTCAAACTGCTCCTGCACCAAACCTTTGCCAAAAGTGCGCCTGCCAATAATAGTAGCCCTGTCCCAATCTTGTAATGCACCCATCAGCACTTCGCTGGCACTGGCGCTACCCTCATCTCCAAGTATTACAAGCGATCCTTTTTCAAATTGTCCTTCTCTTCTGCAGCGATATTCTTTTTTTTGTGAGTGAATACCTTCTGTATAGGTAATGAGTTTATCGCCTTCCAAAAATTCATCAGCAATTTCTATTGCCTGGTCCAGTACGCCGCCACCATTACCCCTTAGATCCAATATAAGTTTTGTGAGAGATTGTTTTTTAAGGCTCATCAGCGCTGTCATAAATTCTTTGTAGGTGGTGGAGCTAAATTTATTGAGCCGTATATATCCTGTATTTGGTGTAAGCATATATGCAGCATCTACACTTACAAGAGGTATAATATCTCTTACCACTTCTTTAACCTGTTTTTCTTTACCTCTTAAAATAGTGAGCTTAATGCTACTGCCTTGAGCTCCTCTTAATATGGATCTTATTTTTTCTGTATTAATTTTTTTTCCGGAAATAATACTATCCTCAGCGGATAATAAAATATCTCCTGTTTGTAATCCTGCTTTAAAAGATGGGCCACCCTGTAATACATTTATAACATGAAGGCTGTCATTAAATATATTAAACTCAATGCCGATGCCAAAAAAACTCCCGGCTATTTCTTCATTTACCTGTTGCAGATCTGCAGCTGGTATGTAAACAGAATGAGGATCCAGTTTGCTCAGCATGCTTTGAATAGCAGTATCAGCAAGGGATTTGATATTTACACTATCTACATATTTTTTATTAAGCAGGTTAATTATCTCTTGCAATGGAGTAGCTTTTTCTGTATAAAAAAAACTTTTTCCCGGCATGGCATCTCTCATCTTATATCCTAAAAACATTCCTGTAATCATTACCATTGAAAAGACCAATGGCAGCCATACGTTTAACTTCTTATTATTCATTGATGTTGAATTATTAAATGCCTGTAGCGTAAACAATTTTTGCGAAGATAATTTTTTCACATAATTTTCGGATTATCTTTTATTCTCAGCATAAAGCTAAAATTTTTCCGATGCCTTCAATTCTAATTGCCGATAGTGGATCAACCAAAACACAATGGTGCCTTTTAAAAGACGGCAAAAGAAAAAATATAACCACACAAGGCATTAGTCCTTATTTTTTAAATGATGAAACACTCGGTAATATTTTAAGAGAAGAGCTTTTGCCAAAAATAAAAGATATACAGGTAGACGAAGTTTTTTTTTATGGAACTGGTTGTAGTAATCCGGAAAATATTTCCCTGATAAAACGTAGTTTAAAAAAAATATTTTCATCTGCTCATATAAATATACAGCATGATCTTATGGGAGCTGCTCATGCACTGTGCGGTACAGAAAAAGGTATTACATGCATATTAGGTACGGGATCTAATTCCTGTTATTATAATGGCAAGCGTATAGTAAAAAATAGTCCGGGGCTGGGTTATATACTGGGGGATGAAGGCAGTGGTGCCTACATGGGTAAAAAAGTAGTGCAACATTACCTTTATAATACTTTTGATGAAGACCTTCTGGATCGCTTTAAAGCAAAATATAGCGAAACTACTGTAGAGATACTGGATAATGTTTATAAAAAAGCTTTGCCTAACAGATACCTTGCGGGCTTTACCGTTTTTTTGATAGAAAACCGTGGGCATTATATGATAGAAAATATTATTGAGGACAGCCTGAATGATTTTTTCTTTAACCATATATTCAAATACAGAGAAAGCTGGACACTACCTGTACACTTTACCGGCAGTGTGGCTTATGGTTTTAGAGATGTAATTATACAAATGTGCAATGACTTTGAAATAAACGCTGGTAAAATTATAAAAGAACCTATGTCAGAATTGATTAAGTTTCATACCAGATGATTTTTTTGTTATCATCAGGAAATTTATTTGTATTGCTTTTAATTTATTATTAAATTGTACTAAAATTTTTAAACCATAAATTATCTTACTATGAAAAGTAAAATTTTACTCACTACATGTTTCATGGCTGCAGTCCTTGCTTCAGGGGCACAAAATGCAGGAAAAGCTTATGCTATAACGGGAGATGGAAATAAGGATTATATGTGGATGAACATTCGCCAGGTGGATTTAAATAGCGGAAAAATTACCGGAAATATTTTTGAAAAAAACAAAACGAATTTTACACTTACTGATGTAAACTCCAAAAAAATAACAGATCAGACAGCCATTACAGATGGTAATATATATGGCTCACCGCTTTATCCCACTTCCAGTTTTGTAGCAGCCGCAGCTTATGATAAAAGAACTAATAAATTATTTTTTACACCTATGCGTCGGGGAGAATTGAGGTGGATGGATATGAATGTAAAAAAAGAAACTGCTTCATTTTCAACTATCATAATACCTGGTTATACTCCAAGCCAAACATCCAATGAAGACCAAAATATTACAAGGATGGTTATTGCTGCGGATAATAAAGGGTATGCAGTAACCAATGATGGCAGCCATATTTATGAATTTTCTACTGGTAAAAAACCACTAATAAAAGATATGGGTGCGTTGATAGATGCTGAAGAAAATAAAGGGTTATCTATTCACAATAAATGCAGCAGCTGGGGTGGAGATATGATTGCAGATGCCTATGGAAAACTATATATTATCTCTGCATCTAAAAATGTTTTTGTAGTAGACCCTGCCACACAAGTAGCTACTTTTAAAGGAACCATTACTGGTTTGCCTGCTGCTTATACCACTAATGGCGCAGCAGTAGATGAAAATGGTGATGTTGTTTTATGTAGTGCAACCTTTTTTGATGGGTATTATAAAATGAACATAAGCGAACTTAAAGCAGCTAAAATAGAAGGATCTGATGTACTGTACAATGCATCAGATCTTGCTAGTGGCAATTTGCTTTTTCAAAAAGAAGCAGATGCTGCAAACAAATATTCCTTCACAAAAACTTTGCCTTTGGTAAATACTGTTTCGGATGATAGCAGAATTTTTCCAAATCCTGTAACATCATCTTCATTTAAGGTTATGCTGGATGGAAAGCTGGATGGTATCTATACTATTGTGGTGGCCGACCTTGCAGGAAGAGCAATACAATCTACAAAAAACGGAATGGTAAAAGGCCAGCAGGTACAGCAGGTTAACCTTAGCCGCCGCCTGGTAACTGGTACTTACATTGTAAAAGTTATTGATGATAAAAACAATGTAATTCTTTCAGATAAAATAATGATATTGTAATTATAAGTTTATGGGTTAATAAGTGTGAGGCTGCCATCGGGCAGCCTCTTTTTTTATAATTTTAGGATGTTAACAAATCTGTAAAAAAGTTTCTTTTTTAATTTTCAATATTTTTTGGAAATTTGTGCAATTAAATGAAGGTCATTTTTTTATGCAGGATATAGAACCATTTTTTAACTGGCGTCACATTTACACCGCAGATGACGATGCACTTTCCCCTTTTTACAAAAGAGTCTATAGCGAATTTGAATATTCTCACACTGTTTACAATTATTATATACACCCACAATGGGATGAATTTGGTTCTCGTACCTTGTACATGAAGATTATTTTTACAGAGTATGATATGCATTTTGCTATAATAGAATTAATAGGAGAGTGGAATGATGCAATAGAAAATGACATCATGTTGATACGGCGCAATATTACTGACCACTTGTATAAACAAGGTATTTTCAAATTTATTTTGATTGCAGAAAATGTATTAAACTTTCAC
>JANXXM010000154.1 GCA_025350645.1 Ferruginibacter sp. | reverse complement strand
TTTCTGGATGGAAAAATGTGCTGCTAGAAAATGCTATTACGCCCATACAGCAATACAGCTATACTTCCGGCAAAAACAGCAGCGATTCTGCGCTTATTATTGATGCAATGGATATTTTATATTCTGGAAAAGTAGATGGGTTTTGCATTGTAAGCAGCGACAGCGATTTTACAAGGCTTGCAACAAGGCTTAGAGAAGCGGGCATGAAAGTGTTTGGTATAGGGCAGAAAAAAACGCCTAATCCTTTTATAGTTGCCTGCGATAAATTTATTTATATGGAAATTATACCGCTTGTACAGGAAGCTGAAACGGAAACAGAACAGGTAAAGAGTAAAAATAAAAAACAAGAACAAAAACCGCTGGTTGATAAAATAAACAGGGAAACTTTGAAATTAATTGCGGCTACCATAAACGATATTGCAGATGAAAACGGCTGGGCTTTTTTAGGAGATGTAGGAAATTTAATTTCTAAAAAGCAACCTAATTTTGATCCCAGGAATTATGGCTTTACAAAACTTACCCCGCTCATAAAATCTTTACCGCAGTTTGAAATAGATAAAAGAGAAACAGATAAAGCAGGAATAAAACTGGTGTACATAAAAAATAAGGAATAATTATTTTACCATAATACTACTGCAACATAAATATTATTGCTGTAGTAGCAATACAGCTTTTGCAAGACTTATTTTCCATGCAGGAATAGTAATTTCAAAAGTATTTTTTATTTTTTTGGTATCCATTGCAGAATAGTGTGAGCGTTTTGCGGGTGTGGGATATTGAGCAGTGGAGATTCCTTTTACAGCACAAGTGCTACCCGTTAATCTTTTTATTTCCACCGCAAAATCATACCAGGTTATGATGCCTTCATTGCAATAATGATAAATACCGGGTATAAATTTTTTTTGTTGAATGATGTGCATTACAGCAGCAGCAAGGTCTGCAGCATAAGTGGGTGCCCCAATTTGGTCGTTTACAACATTTACACTCTCCTTCTCTGCCATTAAACGCATCATTGTTTTTACAAAGTTTTTCCCAAAACTGCTATATACCCAGGATGTTCGTACGATGATGGCATTAGCATTGTTTTCCTGTACATTTTTTTCTCCCAGCATTTTTGTTTCGCCATAATAATTTACAGGGCTGGTTGCATCATCTTCCAGGTAGGGAGTATTTTTTTTTCCGTCAAAAACATAATCAGTAGAAAAGTGGATGAAGGCAATATTATTGTTGTGGCATGCGGCGGCAAGATAGCCTGCAGCACTCGTGTTTACTGCATAACAAAATTCCTTTTCTTCTTCAGCTTTATCTACAGCCGTGTACGCCGCACAATTAATACAACAATCAATATCATTTTCAGCAAAATATTTTTTTACAAGACTTTCATCTTCAATTCGCAGCTCCTCTTTAGTAGTAAATAAAAAATGATACTTTGGATAAAAAGAGGATAATGCCTGTAACTCCGAGCCAAGCTGCCCGTTTGAGCCAGTTACCAGTATATTTTTAAGAGATGGCATCTAATTAATAATTTTTTATTAAATGATGAATAATATTGTTAATCGGAAATTATTTTTAACGTTAAAAAATGCTGGTATATTCAAAATTATTTTTACAGTTTTCAAAACCAGGGAGCAATAAATCTTTTTCAGATATAATTTCTTTGCCCGCCATTACCTTCCAGTCTATGGCCAGCGCACTATCGTTATATGCAATGCCCGCCTCGGTTTCCTTATTGTAAAATGCATCACATTTATAGAAAACTTCAGCGGTTTCACTCAAAACGGAATATCCATGAGCAAACCCTTTGGGAACCAGTAATTGTAATTTATTTTCTGCAGAAAGTTCTATAGAAAATGTTTTACCAAATGCAGGCGAACCTTTACGAATATCCACCACCACATCCAGAATACTGCCGGAAAGTACCCTTATAAATTTTGTTTGTGCATAAGGCGCAAGCTGATAATGCAGGCCACGTATAACACCATATACAGAGCTAGCCTGGTTATCCTGTATAAAATTAATATCTATCCCTTCTACTTTGCAGGTATTGGCATTATAACTTTCAAAAAAATAACCACGGCTATCCTCAAAAATTTTTGGTTCAAAAATAAGTAAGTCTGGTATGGCTGTTTTAATGAAAGGCATTTTTAATGGATAATTTTTAATAGATAATTAGTAATGCAGTAAAATTAAAAGATCTCAAAAATCTAATTTCTATTCAACTGAATATTTTTCCTTGAAAAATGCAATGGTTTCTTTTAAACCATCTTCAAACTTTTTTGTGGGATGATAGCCCAGTAACTTTTCTGCAAGAGATATATCTGCAAGAGAATTTCTTATATCTCCGGCCCGTGGTTCTCTGTACGTAGCTTCCCAATTGCTTTTGAGTTGATCTTTACAAATATTATATAAATAATTTACAGAAAAATTTTCGCCAACAGCCACATTATACACCTGCTTTACTGCAGCTTCATTTTTGGTGAGCATACCTTTTACATTTATTTGTACTGCATTATCTACAAAAGTAAAATCTCTTGTCTGCTCACCATCGCCGTTTATATACACAGGTGTTTTTTTCATAATGCCTTTTACAAATAATGGTATTACTGCGGCGTAAGCTCCATCAGGATCCTGCCTTGGTCCAAAAATATTAAAATATCGAAAACCCATAATCTTCATTCCATACACATCAGCAAATATTTGCGCATACAATTCATTTGTTTTTTTTGTAGCTGCATAAGGCGATAAACAATTTCCAATTCTGTTTTCCTGCTTGGGCAATGTAGGTTCATCGCCATATACAGAAGATGAAGATGCATACACAAACTGTTCTACACCCGCATCTGTAGCTGCTTTTAGCATATTTATAAAACCGCCTACATTTACTTCATTAAAATATACCGGCTCTTTTATAGAGCGTGGTACAGAACCCAAAGCTGCCTGATGGCTTACATAGTGCATGCCCAGGCAGGCTTCGTTACAAATATCTATATTACGGATATCCCCTTGAATAAATTCAAAATTGGGATACTGCTTTAGCACAGCAATATTGCTTTCAAAACCATTTACCATATTATCCAGCACACGCACTTTAGATGCCCCGTTTTTTAATAAATATTCTGCCAAATGCCCGCCTATAAAACCAGCACCGCCGGTTACTAAAAAATTTTTATCGCTTATACTTCCTTCATAAAATTCATTCATAATTATCTGCCCATCTATCTTTTCCAAACGCTGTATAAGGAAGAGATTATTTTGGATTTTATTTTTGGTTGGTTAAATTATTTGATAACATTTCGTCTTCTATAATTTTTCTTTTGTACAAAGTACAGAACATACTTCTTATAAACTCCAGTACTGCCTGCTTTTAATATTATTTCTGTATGTTCCTTTAAGATCTGCAACTATTGCATCTTTTTTTGTGATGGATGTAAAATATGCATCATCCATTTTTTTATACGCATCGTGGGGTACAGTAATTATTACTGCATCATAATCCTTAGCTGTATTTGCTGCAAGTTCAAAACCATATTCGTGGTTTAATTCCTCACTGCTGGCATGCGGGTCTGTAACATCTACATTAAGGGAAAAAGATTTTAATTCTTTTATTACATCTGCCACTTTACTGTTTCTTATGTCACTCACATTTTCTTTAAACGTAGCTCCCATTACCAGCACTTTTGCATCTTTAATATTACCGTTGCTTTTAATGATGTGCTGCAATACTTTTTTTGCAACATAAGCTGCCATACCATCGTTTATATTACGGCCCGCCAATATTACCTGGCTATCATACCCTAGCTTTTGAGATTTGTACGTAAGGTAATAAGGGTCTACACCAATGCAATGCCCGCCAACCAGCCCCGGCTGAAATTTTAAGAAATTCCATTTAGTACCCGCAGCTTCCAGCACTTCAAAAGTATTGATGTTCATCTTATCAAAAATAATAGAAAGCTCATTCATCAACGCTATATTAAGGTCCCGCTGTGTGTTCTCAATTATTTTTGCTGCCTCCGCTACTTTAATAGATGAAGCCCTGTGCACGCCAGCTTTTACAATAAGCTCATATACTTTTGCAATATTATCCAGGCTTTCCCCACAGCAGCCGCTCACTACTTTTGTAATGGTAGTAATAGTATGTTCTTTATCGCCGGGGTTTATACGCTCCGGTGAGTATCCTATCATATAATCCTCAGTCATTTTTAATCCGGATAATTTTTCAATAACCGGTACACAATCTTCTTCTGTACAGCCAGGATAAACGGTACTTTCATAAACAACATAATCTCCTTTTTTTAAGACTTTTCCTATCGTTTCGCTGGCTCTTTGTACCGGTATAAGGTCTGGCACATTATGCTCATCTACAGGTGTGGGTACTGCTACAATAAAAAAATTAGCTTTCTTTAGTACTTCCAGGTCATTGGTAAATTCTATATCTGTGCCGTCAAATGCATTGCTGCCCAATTCTTTGCTGGGGTCTATTTTATTTTGCATCATTTGCACACGCTCCGCATTTATATCAAAGCCTATCACTTTAAGCTGTTTTGCAAACTCCAGTGCTATGGGCAAGCCTACATAGCCTAAACCAATTACAGCAAGTGTTTTTTTCTTTTCTACTAATTCTTTATACATCGTTACTGGCGTTTACGTAAATATTATTTTGTGCTAGAAATAAATTCCTTGGGCAATTTATATAATTCTTCCTGCGGCAGATTTTTAAAATATTCATAGGTAATTTTCAGCCCTTCGCTTCTGCTCACCGTAGGTTGCCAGCCCAGCAGCTCTTTGGCTTTTGTAATATCCGGCTGGCGTTGTTTAGGATCATCTGCAGGCAAATCTTTATACACAATTTTTTGGGTGGTACCGGTAAGTTTTATTATTTCTTCTGCAAAATCTTTTAAGGAAATTTCATCGGGGTTTCCAACATTTACCGGGTATGCATAATCG
>JANXXM010000095.1 GCA_025350645.1 Ferruginibacter sp. | reverse complement strand
CCACTTTACCACCAATAAACTGCGAGCTTTCCATTACAGCAATTACAGCCGCATCTACCTCGGTTTTTATTTTTTGATACTGCGATTTGGTATCTACCATTTGAAGTGGTCTCATATTTTTTTTTAGCGGCGCAAAGATACAATTTGCATTGCGAATTTTTATCTATGTATAAAACCTTGCTTTTTCAAAAAAAAATGCGGTTACATTTGTTTTAAAAATAACGTATTTGAGTCTTTTTTTGTATAATATCTTTACTAAAGCTTACACAGTTAGTATAAAACTGGCTGCTTTATGGAACAATAAAGCAAAACTTTGGGTAACAGGCAGGCATGATATTTTTTTAAACCTCCAGCTATGGAGAAATAGTTTTCCTGTATCAAATAAAGTGGTGTGGATGCATTGTGCAAGCCTTGGCGAATTTGAGCAGGGGCGGCCAGTAATGGAAGCTATAAAAAAAACGTATCCTGGTTACCGGATAATAATTACTTTTTTTTCGCCAAGTGGTTATGAGGTTAGAAAAAACTATGCGGGGGCAGATGCTGTATTTTATCTTCCGCAAGATGGAAAACAACATGCAGAAAAGTTTATTAATATTGTAAAACCAGCATTGGTGGTATGGATAAAATATGAGTTTTGGTACCATTATCTTACCACTTTAAAAAAGAAAAATATCCCAGTGCTGCTGGTATCTGCAATATTTAGAAAAGATCAACCTTTTTTTAAATGGTATGGCAGTATATGGAAAGAGATGCTGGGTTGCTTTAATAAAATATTTGTACAAAATAAATGCTCCGCAGTATTGCTGCAACAATTATTGCCTAATGTAAATGCAGTGGTAGGAGGAGATACAAGGTTTGACCGGGTAAAAGCCATTGCAGAAAATGAAGCAGAATTACCTATTGAAATAGTAAATTTTTGTAAAGACTTTAAAGTAATTGTAGCGGGTAGTACATGGCAGGAAGATGAAGAGGAAATTGTACACTTTGCAAAAATGAATCCCCAAATAAAATGCATCATTGCCCCGCATGAAATAGATGAAAAACGGCTCATTGAAATACAAAAATTATTTGCCCGCTCTGTTTTATTTTCAAAATTTAATGCTGCACAAAATGATATACAGGTAATCGTAATTGACAACATTGGCATGCTTTCTCAATTATATAAAATGGCCAATGTAGCTTATGTAGGTGGTGGGTTTAATAGCAGTGGTATACATAATATTTTGGAGGCGGCAGTTTATGGGATACCTGTAATTTTTGGGCCTGAGTATGAAAAATTTAAAGAAGCCTCAGACCTTGTAGAAATGGGTGGAGCATACAGTATAAACGATGCGCTGGAGCTAGAAACCTTACTTACAGGGCTTTTTGAAAATAATAATCAAATGAAAAATGCATCTGCCGTTTGCAAAAAATATGTTTATGAAAACGGTGGTGCTACTGCATCTGTTATGAATTATATTTATGAAAAACGCCTTCTTACTAACTGATCAAATTGCTGCACCACTTCATGTTTATCATCCCAGCCCAGTTTAGATTTTAATTCTCTTCTTATCCAGTATTCCGCTTCAGGAAAAATAGCAAACCCATTTATCGTTTTAATGCTGCGCTCATACATCACTTCATCTCCTCTAAATAATTCGTTTATGTATAAATAGCGGTCATTAATTCCTATGGCTTTTTTTAAATCTTTTACAGGGGTATCCTGCAGGGTTTCACTTATTTCATTTTGAACGGTACGTAGTTTTTCATTAACCGATGCAGCATTGCTCACCTTTATTGTTTCATGTATTTCCTTTGCCTTTATTGGGGCAGGTTGCTGGTGGGTAAGTGTAGGTATATCCTCTATCGGATCAAAATTTACAGCAGGTTTTCCATGATGGCTTATTTTATTTCTTTCTTCTGCCGTTTTTTTAATTTCTTCCAGTTCTGCTTCTACTTCTGCTTCGTCTATCTGCAATATTTCAATCGTTTTTTCTGCCGGCCCCTCCTCGCTTTGTATAATCTCTTCAGCGGCGAAGGGAGAAGATAACATTATGGATACTGTTTCTCTTTCCTCCTCTTTTTTCGGTGTAATATTTCTTAAATGAATGAGTTCACTTTCCAGCATTTTTACAGTGCCAAGCAGTTCATTTATGGATGCTTTGCGCTCCAGTTTTTCCTTAAGTAAATTACAAAGTGTTTCCACCCGTTCCATATAATTAGATTTTAAATTTTTGCTTTGAACAATTCTGCAGATTTGTTTTGCCTTGTGGCTATTATCTTTAATCTTTGCAAGAATGCAATAAAGTTACGCAACACTATTTTAAAAAATACAATCAATGTTTATAGAACCAAACTGGAGAGGAGAAAGAAGGGGCTGGATAGAAGTGATATGCGGCAGCATGTTTAGTGGTAAAACAGAAGAACTTATACGCAGACTGAAGCGGGTAAAAATTGCAAATTTAAAAGCAGAAATCTTTAAACCCGCTATAGACCTGCGTTATGACGAAATAAAGATCGTAAGCCATGATACTAATTTTATACACAGCACACCTGTAGAAAATGCGCACAGTATATTGTTAATGGCACAGGATGTAGATGT
>JANXXM010000074.1 GCA_025350645.1 Ferruginibacter sp. | reverse complement strand
CGGAATTATTAAAGCAAATTAGTATAATTAAATAGAAAAGGGTGCAATGCTGCACCCTCTTTTACTCAAACTACCTAAACTTAACATTTCTTATTCCTTTTCTTTATTCACTTTTCCATCCTTTCTTTTATCTGCCTGTTGCTTTTTTAACTCCGCCATTTTTGCTTTCTGCTCTGTGGTAAGTATACCATCCATTTTAGATTTTTGCTCTGCTTTTAAAGCTGCCTGCTTTTCTTTCATTTCTTTTACCGTAATATTATCCTGTGCTTTTAATGCATCACGCTGGGCTTTTATTTCTTTGTGCTGTGCCTTTAGCTGTGCTTTTTGTGCGGTGCTAAGGTTTAGCTGTTTCATCATTTCCCCTTTTTCATGTTTGCCTTTATGGCGTTGAGGTCTTTCAGTTTTTGATACCGTTCTTTCTGTTTGAGCAGTTGCACCAAAGGCAAGTACGCAGGCTGCAAATGATAAGGCTATTAATTTTTTCATGGTTTTTTATTTTTTAATTGTTACGCATCATAGACCATGAACTATTTGCTAAGTTTAATAAACATAATGTTAAAGCATTTGCCCTTTTTTGAAAAATAAAAGGCATAAAAAAACTTTCGGATAATGAAGATATCATTTTTCGAAAGTTGTAAATAAAACACTGGATTTTAAGCAGGATCTTTCATATTGGTTTTGTCGTTAGGCTTCATTTCAGCCTCTTTTTTTTCATACGCTTCCCACTTTTGTTTTTGCTCCGGTGTTAGCATATCTGCCAATTTTAATTTTTGCGCTTCGCCCACAATTTTCAACTGTGCTTTTTTATCTGCGTCAGATAGGGTGGCATCGCTTTTTATAGCATCAGCTTTTTTCGCAGATTCTTCATCAGCTTTTTTCCACTGCATTTTTTGTACCTCTGTAAGATTAAGGTCTTTTATAAGCTGCTCTTTAGAACCACTCATTTTCTGTACAGGTGCTGTTGCACTTTTTGCCGAATCTGCAGGAGTTTGCTGGGCATAAGAAGAAATACTGATGGCAATCATTACTGCCGAGGATAATAGGATCTTTTTCATGTGTACTAGATTTTTAGATGTTACAATATTAGAACACCGCCTAAACCAAAAGCTGTGCTATAAAATGTTAAAGCAGCCTTTTTTTTAAAAAAATAATACAGAAGTTGTAACTTGAATTAAGTCAATGATAGTACATAAAAGATGCTAAGTGTATTGTAATGAATACACAATACCTTAGTTTTTTATTTATACCAAAATGTAAAAAAGTGGAAAACTTATTTTATCCTTTATTGGCTAACTGACCACAAGCTGCATCAATATCTTTACCACGGCTGCGACGCACCCTTACATTTACTTTGTATTTCATTAAATAATCGGTAAAAAGCTGTGTGGTATCTTCATCAGATTTAAGAAATGGGATGCCAGAAACACTGTTGTATTCAATTACATTTATAAGATGGGTAGGAATTTTTCTATACACTTTCACAAGATCTTCTGCATCCTGTAAACTATCATTTTCGCCTTTTAATAAAATATATTCCAGCGTAATTTCATTTTTTGTTTTGTTGTAATAATAATTCAATGCCTCTGTAAGTGCAGCAATATTATTAGTTTCATTTATAGCCATTATTTTATTTCGCTTTTCATCTGTAGCGGCGTGTAAAGAAACGGCAAGGTTAAAACGGGTATTATCATCACCCAGTTGCTTTATCATTTTTGCTACACCTGCGGTGGAAACGGTAATGCGTTTTGGGCTCATGTTCATTCCCTCATTAGAGGTAATTCTTTCTATAGATTTTAAAACGTTTTTATAATTAAGCAATGGCTCACCCATACCCATGTAAACAATGTTGGTGAGTTTGGTGCCATATTCCCTTTCACTTTGTTCGTTTAATAAGGTTACCTGGTCATAAATTTCATCAAAACCAAGGTTGCGCACTCTATCCATTTTACCGGTGGCACAAAATGCGCAGGCAAGGCTGCAGCCAATTTGTGAAGATACGCAGGCAGTATTTCTTTTTTCTGTAGGAATAATAACGCCTTCCATCAAATGCCCGTCGTGCGTTTTAAAACGACTTTTTAAAGTGCCGTCACTGCTGTGTTGTGTGGCATCTACCGTAATGGTATTAAATTCAAATTCTTCTGCCAGTTTTTTACGGAGGTCAAGAGAAAGATTACTCATTTCATCAAAACTGCGAGCATTTTTTTTCCAAAGCCATTCATACGCCTGCATGGCACGAAATTTTTTATCGCCAATAGATTCAAAATATTCTTTAAGGGAAGGAAGATCAAAGTCACGTATATTTTTTTTTGCAGGCATTTTGCAAAGATAATTTTTTTGCTTTGCAAAATGATCGATATTAGGAAACATCAATTAATGATTAATATTAAATTGTGGAGAGATTTTTACCCCAATGATAATTGTATATGCAAAAATGTTGTGGTATAAAAATCTCATTTTAAATTATAATAAAATGAGTTAATTATTTACGCTCTCACTTTACATGAAATTTCTTTCTATTCTTTGTTTCTTTGCATAAAATAAAAAGGGCATCTTTAAAGATCATTAAAGATAAAATGTACAAGAGTGCGACGCCTGTGAAGCTGAAGTAGGTTGTTGTTTTTTGCCCGGCTAAAAAAATATAATGGTATGAAAAATGTTTATGTAATAGATGCAGTGCGCACACCTGTAGGAAAATATGGCGGTGCATTGGCAAATACAAGGCCAGATGATTTGCTGGCCTGCGCTATACGTGCGCTGCTGCAACGCAACCCAAATGCGGATGTGAATGCGATTGAAGATGTGATTGCAGGTGCAGCAAACCAGGCGGGAGAAGATAACCGCAATGTAGCCCGTATGGCTGCTTTGCTTGCAGGCCTGCCCGTAACGGTTGCAGGCAATACGGTAAACCGGTTGTGTGCGAGCGGGCTGCAGGCAGTGATGGATGCTGCACGTACTATTGCCTGCGGTGATGCAGAGCTGATGATTGCATGTGGTGTGGAAAGTATGAGCCGTGCGCCTTTTGTGCTGGCAAAAAGTAATATTGCTTTTGACCGTACTCCTCAAATGCACGATACTACTATGGGCTGGCGTTTTATAAACAATGCACTGAGTAAAATGTATCATCCTTTTACTATGGGCGAAACGGCGGAGAATGTGGCTGCACAATGGAAAATTTCCAGAGAGGATCAAGATCAGTTTGCATTGTATAGCCAGCAAAAATATGATGCGGCATATACAGCAAATAAATTTGCAGATGAAATAATTGCTGTGCAAATAGAAAGCGGAAAAGAAATGATCAGCTTTAATAAAGATGAACACCCACGACTTTCTTCAATTGAAAAACTTGCTGCATTAAAACCCGCTTTTATAAAAGAAGGTACAGTAACGGCAGGCAACAGCAGCGGAATAAATGATGGTGCTGCGGCAATGTTACTAGCTAGTGAAGATGCGGTAAAAAAATATAATTTAAAACCGATTGCAAAAATTGTGAGCATGGCAGTTTCGGGTGTAGACCCGGCAATAATGGGCATGGGCCCCGTGCCTGCTACTATAAAAGCATTGCAAAGAGGCGGTTTAAAAATTGAAAATATTGACCTGGTAGAATTGAATGAAGCTTTTGCATCGCAGAGTATAGCCTGTATTCGGGATCTTAAAATCGATGCTGCAAAAGTAAATGTAAATGGTGGTGCAATTGCCATAGGTCATCCGCTAGGATGCAGTGGTGTACGTATTTCTACCACTTTGTTGCACGAAATGAAAAGGCGAAAAAGTAGATATGGTTTGGCAACCATGTGTGTAGGAGTGGGGCAGGGAGCGGCTATTATTTACGAGGGATTATAGATAAAATATAAAATAGATTTTTTGGGTTTTACACAAGTTTAATAAATTTTTGCTCACACATTTTTTTAGCTGTCTAATCTGCCTGTCATTTTTTAATAAAAGATAATCTGCGTATCCTCTTCATTTTCATTTGCCCAAATTCGCTAAATCTGCGAGCCATTTTTACAGCTTGTACAATAATTTTTTTATAAGCCTGTAATTTGCAACTACACAAAGCAAAAATAAAATTGCTGCCAATGCAATTACAAAAAAGTGCGGGTACGGTGATAATACATCTTGCCCGGCAATAAAATTTTTCTGAAAACTATATTGAAATAATGCTGTGCCTGCAAATGCAAGAAGGATGATGATTGCATAAACAGGAATCCATTTTTTGGCAACTGTTTTACTTAGCCACAATGGCGAGTATCCCAGTGTGAGCAGCAATTGCAGGTTATCTTTACTGCGGCTTACCATTAACTGCAGGTAAAAAGAAAATAATAAAACGGATAACAATACCACTAAAACAGCAAGGCCACCCAACCCTGCTACAATAGCCTGTAATGTACTTTTTATGCGACCAAATTTTGTTTTGTCTTTATTGAGATGATAATTTTTTTGCTGAATATAATTTTGTAGACCTGCACTATTGGCATCAGTAGTTTTTATATAAACCCTTGCGGCGGCTTGCGGCGGGCGGTTACCAAAAGTTTTATTGCCCCATTCTAAAAAAGTTTGCGGTACAATTACAGAATTTATGCGATCGCTTACGGCTACAATATGCCCGCGAAAATTTGTTACGCTACCATCAGGCGAATAACATTCCAGCACAATATTTACAGCGCCAATACTGCTTTCTGAAAGTTGAGGTAAACCTTGCGCCGGTGCAAACACATTGTACATTTCTAAAAAATCAGCAGAGAAAATAATAGGAACATCCTGCTGACCAGGTTGCCATTTAAATGATGGCGGCAGTGTATCTATAAATTCATTTTTTACAGATTCTAAAAAAAGATCTGTGCTAAAAGGAATAATATCTCCGGCACTTGCTTTTGCTCTAAACTGATTGCTAAGCAGCGGTGCAGCGTCTGTAATAAAAGATTGCTTTTTTAGATCTTCAATATCTGCATTGGTAAAACGGTTATCGTTTCCCATATTATCATTAGTAATAGTTTTGGTTACCGATAAAAAATCGTATCCATTTTTGTGAGGATTTCTGTCTTTGAGTAGTTCATTAATATTTATATACATCTGCACACAACACAACAGCAGCAACACTCCTACAGCAAGCCCCGCATAACTAAAGAGACGAGAGCTTTTATTACCGGTATTAAAAAAAACTGCAATTGTTTTAAAAGAAATATTATTTACTGTCATGTTTCTATAAATGGATGATGTGTTCTGCGTTAAAAAATTCTATCGGCTTAAGATCTGCAAGAATGATTG
This sequence comes from Ferruginibacter sp., assembly GCA_025350645.1. Classification (GTDB taxonomy): domain Bacteria; phylum Bacteroidota; class Bacteroidia; order Chitinophagales; family Chitinophagaceae; genus Ferruginibacter. The sequence continues at coordinate 31,474 of JANXXM010000074.1, read as the reverse complement.
CTGCACCTCTTGCTTTTGCTTCCTCTTCTATTAGCTGCATGGCTTTTTCTCTGTTATTTTCATCCAGGTGGCTAAAGGGTTCGTCCATAATAATAAAATCAAAAGGCTGTTGTAAAGCACGTATTATTGCGATACGCTGCTGCTCTCCGTAGCTGCATGTACCGGCATTTTGTGTAAGCTTATTTGCTATTCCTAGTCGCTCTGCCATTTCGTTTATTTTTGAGGTATTGTGAAAAGCGGAGAGCAATCTTTTAATCTCTATATTTTGCTGTGTGCTAAAATCTTTAAATAGCCGCAAATCCTGAAAAATAATACTCACATCATCTGCACGTATTGCTGCTAGTACTGGTGGAGTAAGGCTTTTTAGCTTTTTTTCGCCAAGCAAAATATCGCCGGTATAATCTTTTCTAAGACCGTATAAAAAATGAACTAGCGAAGTTTTGCCACTGCCGCTTGGTGCAACAATCTGTATCATTTCTCCTTTACGAAAAGTGTGCTCCTGCCCCCATATTTGTGAGCGTTGTATTTTTTCTTTTTCTAAAAACTGCGGAACAATATTTTTTAGTGTGATGTTCATGGAGTAAAAATAAAAAAGCCGTCAGTAAAACAAATGACGGCTTTTATGATTTAGATTAAAAATTATCTTATAGATTTTGCTGAATCTTTTATCTGTGGCATTATCACATCTTCAACGATCAGTCTTTTCGCTTTTTTCTTTTCTTCTAAATCTGCCATTGTACCCAGGTATCCGTTTAATTGTTTAAGACTGTTGGTATTTTTATCTATCAGGTTTATTTCCCAGTGTTGGGTTATACCCCCTTCTTTAAAATTGCCACCGCTTATTAAAAGATTATCCCACATTTTTTGCGTGGCAGCATAGCCAGCAAGCGCCAGGCTATCATCCGCATTAACACTGGGTTTCATTGCCTCAAAAATGTATTTAAAATTTACATAGCCACCAAAAGGGCCGCCACTTATTTTATCTAAAAAAGAAAAAGATTGCTTTGAAGTGCCTGCCAGGTAAGCATCTGCTACAGATTTATTATTGGAAAAAACAAAATATTTGTCATTGCTGTTATATGCCAGTTTTTCTACCATTGGATTATCTCCTAGCATTGGTCCGCCTACTTTTTTGCCTGCATCTATTATTTTATTAAAAGAAGTTTTGTCGTTTATAGAAGTTGCAAAAATTACATTGGCACTCCCTAACGGGCTTTCACTTTTTACATCAGTTACGGCTATAAGTATATCTCCTCTATTTGCTTTAATAAAATCATCCAGCGTAAAACCCACCTGCCCTGCACCTAAGTTTGCAAAGCCATCCAGATTAAGCAATTTCAAAAATTCTTTAATGCCTTCTGGTTTAAAATTAAATGCAAATAAACCCGCTACATTTTGCGATGGTATATTACTTACCATTGCTTTATCAATACTGCTGCCGTTATATTTTTTATATAATTCGGTCATTTCTTTACCAGCATACGAGGTAAGGTCTACATCAATTTTACCGTTATTAAAATTTAATGTACCTGCAGTAATAGCCCCGTTATACAGTTTCGTAATATCTACGGCAGCAGCCATACCACTAAGGTTTGGTAATGTAGCAAGGTATTGGGCATTCACCCAAAAACAGGCATCGTTCTTGCCACTTACCAGCGTAGTAAATTTTTCATTGGCAGCAAGGCTTCCCTCCTCTTTTTGTGCAATAACGGCAGCAGTTATTACATTCATATCCCTCTTATTTTTTAGTTCCTGCATGCCTTGGCCAAACGTTGTATCCATTTGCATAGGCATTTTCATAGCAGCCATTTGTGGCGTGTTTATGGTATACACAAATCTTTCTTTATTATATCCTATGCTGGATTGTTCATCAGCAAAATAGGTGTAACCATCTTTAGAAGATTCTTTCGCCTCTTTATTTGCGCTGGTAATAAATTGTTTTAGTTTTGCTTCATCTTTTACAAAACCTTCTACGGCTTTGTAGCTGCCCATGCTGTCTTTTACAATGAAGAGGATGAGATCACTTTTTACATTTACACCGCTGTTTTCCGGGTTATCCAGTATAGATTTTGCAAAAGCTGGCATACTACTGTCTGTACTCATTTTTTTAAACCAATCGTTTTTCTTTATTTCTTCCCAGGGTAGTTTTGCCTGCAGCGCATCACCATTTACTATCATTACAAAACCCGCAGCGGCTGGTATGTAACGCCCCTGCTTATTTGTTTTAGAGCAGGAAGAAAAAAATACCACAGCTATAATTGCCACAGCTAAAAAAGACAGGAAACGTTTTTGCATAATTTTTTGTTTTTGGTTAATACCGTTAATGTTGTTTTTGTAACCGTATAATTATTTATTTGTTTGTAAAAAAACTGTTAAGCTCACTCATTTTTATTTGTTGTTGTTCGCCTTTTTTTAAATTCTTTACCATGCAGGTATTGTTTTCCATTTCTTTTGTGCCTATGATTACTGCATAAGGAATACCTTTTTTATCTGCATATTTAAATTGCTTGTCCAGTTTAATATTTTCAGGATAAAGTTCGCAGGCAATATTGTTATCTCGCATACCATTCATCAATTGCATGGATTTTAAAATTGCTGTTTCTTCCAAATTAAAAAAAATAGCCTTCGTTTTTGTACTGATGTTTTCCGGAAAAATATTAAGCTCTTCCATTACATCATATATTCTGTCAATACCAAAACTGATACCCACACCAGGTATATTTGGCACACCGAATAAACCAGTAAGATCATCATAACGCCCACCGCCACCAATACTTCCCATTTTTACTGTGGATGGTGCTTTTGCTTCAAAAATAATTCCGGTATAGTAATTTAAACCACGGGCAAGTGTAAAATCTACAATAAGGTTTGTATTGGCGGCATGTTGAAGCAAATATTTTAATTCTGCTATTCCTTTTTTGCCCGTCTCACTTTCAGCAAATAATAAGGATATGGCTGCAATTTTTTCTTCGTTGCTGCCGCTAATATTTAAATATTTTTCTATGATGTCGATATTGCTTTCTGTAATTCCACGGCTGCCCAGTTCTTCTTTTACTTTATCTATACCTATCTTATCTAGCTTATCAATAGTGATGGTGATGTCCATCATTTTACGGCTACCACCAGCCATTTCGGCAAGCGCTGCCAATATTTTTCTGCTGTTAATATTTAGCGCATAATCTTTTAAACCCAGTGCTGTAAAAGACTGATGGTATATGTTGCATAGATCTGCTTCGTTTATCATAGCTGTGCTTCCAACCACATCGGCATCGCATTGCGTAAACTCCCGGTAGCGGCCTCGCTGAGGCCTATCTGCCCGCCATACGGGTTGTATCTGGTAGCGCTTGTAGGGGAAGGTGATTGTATTTGCATTCATGGCTACGTATCTTGCAAACGGTATCGTAAGGTCGTATTTTAATGCACGTTCGGTGAGTGCAGCGGTATTTTTCCCTTCTAATAATTTTTGAAAACCATCGGTTGCTTTATCCAAATTTTTAGGATCATTGAGCCCGTTGTTCAATATTTTAAAAATAAGTTTATCCCCTTCTTCGCCATACTTACCCATCAATGTTTCCAGGTTTTCCATTGCGGGAGTTTCCAATGGTTCAAAACCGTATAATTCAAATACAGAACGGATAGTATTTAAAATAAAATTTCTTTTATAAATGGTTGCCGCAGCAAAATCTCTTGTGCCTTGCGGCAGGCTTGGTTTGGCCATTATACTTTTTCTTTTTTATAGGTTGATGCAAAATAATTTTCAATTATAGCATCGCAGGTGTTATTTATAAGTTCATATACTTCCAGATATCCATCTTCGCCCCCATACCAGGGGTCTGGTACATTGCTATTTTTATTGGGGTGTAGGGCATTTAGAAAAAAATCTATTTTGGCGGGGTTAAATTTATTGCCGCTTATTTTTTTTATATCCTGTAAAACATCGGCTGCCATTGCATAAATAAAATCATAATTATCAACATCGGCCGCCGTAAATTTTCTAGAAGTTTGCCTGCTGATGTCTATACCGTTTTGCTTAGCTACTTTCTGGCTGAGATGGTGTGGCGCTTCGCCGCTGTGTAAACCATTGGTACCTGCACTTTCTATTGTCCATCGTAACCCCGCTGCAACTGCTTTATATTGCAATACAGCTTCTGCCAGAGGGCTGCGGCAAATGTTACCCAGGCATACTATTAAAATCTTCATTAGTATAAATAAGTTATTTGCGGGCAAAGATAATTAAAGACGATAGACATATCACCGTTGTTTAAAAATCCGGGGCATCATACCATATACTGCAAATAATAACTCCTGCTTTATGGAATTTTTGGCTGCCGGGCATCTTACCCATAACGACGCCGTTCTTTAATTTTTTATCATTTTTAAAATATTTATTATGACCACAGAAAAAATTTTACATGCAGATGTGTTGGATATTATTTTTGAAAACAGAAATAAAAGCTATGGCGCCTATAGCCTCCGAAAATTCTATAATAACAGGCTCTATAAGGCTTTGGGAGTTACTTTTCTTCTTGCAGCTATGCTTTGCATGTTTAGCTTTTTAAAGAAAGAAAAAAAAGATATACCGCCATTGCAGGTAGGCGGCTACGTGAGTATGGCAGCGCCACCAATTGAAAAACCAAAAGATATTTTACAGCCACAAAAACCAGCCACAGTACAACCTAAAATAAATACACAAAAAGTTGCCAGCAATATTCTCATTACTAAAGACCCGGTGGTGGCACCAATAAATAGCCTGCGGGATGATGTGCAAAATGGTAGTGAAGATATTAAAGGTAAACCCGGTATTCCCATTGTTGCCGCTCCGCAAAATTTACCTGTTGGCGAGCCGGTAATAGCACCTGTTATAAAAGTAATAATAGATAAAATAACGCCCAATAATACGGCTGAAATAATGCCCTCTTACCCCGGCGGTATGGAGGCCCTTAGGAAATTTTTACAAAGAAATCTTGTAAACCCGCAGGAAATGGAGGAAGGACAAACAGTAACCGTAAAAATTAAATTTATTGTGGGCTATGATGGTGTACTTAAAGGTTTTGAAACAGTAGAAGATGGCGGTACTTTGTTTAACAATGAGGTAATACGGGTACTTAAAAAAATGCCTCAATGGATACCGGGAAAAACAAAAGGAGAAAATGTATCTGTTTATAATATGATACCGGTAAAATTTACGGCAGCAGATTAACATTTAAATTTAAATTATCCGGGTACTTTCCAAAGGGAAGGTACCGGTTTTTATTAACCCGAAATTTTATTACTACATTGCCCAAAAATTAAAGCATAATGGCATTGGAAGAATTTGAAAAAGAAAAAATGAGCAACAGAGATAAAGGTATCATCCGCATGAGGAGCATTACAAATTATGTAATGGGTATATTACTAATTGCAGCGGGCTGTTTATTCCTGTTGCCCATACCAAAAGTAGAGGATTTTTTACTTAAAAAATATGATGCACAACTTATAAAAATGTTTGGTATTGTTTGCTGGATATATGGCTTGTTTAGGATATACAGAGGATATAAGAAAAATTATTTCAGAGAAAGTTGATTATGAAAAAAATATTATTTGGAAGTTTCATGCTTTTTTTTATTGCTGCCTGTAATGATGCTGATAAAACTATTCACGCAACGGATACTCCAACATCAGGCTCTATTAATATTAGTGTAGATGAATCTTTTGAGCCGGTAATAAAGGAGCAGATTGCAATGTATGAGGCTACAAACCCCGGTACCAAAATAAATGCGCATTACAAAACCGAAGCAGATTGTTTGAAAGATTTTTTTGCAGATTCTGCAACCCGTTTGGCAATTGTTACCCGAGGGCTTACAGCTATGGAGGAAAAATATATGATGGATAAAATAAATTTTAATCCGGGCTGGAACCAATTGGCTACCGATGCAGTGGCCATTGTGGTAAATGCAGCCAGCAAAGATACCTTGTACAACATACAAGATTTACAGAATGAGCTAACGGGTAAAATAAAAACAAATAAAACATTTGTGTTTGATGGATTAAATAAAACCAGCACCGTAAGGTTTGTAGAAGATTCTGTATTGCGAGGGCAAAAATTTGATACTAGTATTGTAAGAGCAGTGCCCAATAGCGATGAAGTGTTAAACTACATTGCCCTGCACGAAAATGCAGTAGGTTTTGTAGGCATAAACCGCATAGGAAATATGGAAGAAATGGCACAGGTGAGCATGTTAAAAAAGTTGAAAATAGCTTATGTAAAATGTGATGTTTGTGTTAATACCCCATACATAATGCCCTCACAGGAAAGTATCTTAAACAGAAGATATCCTTTGGTACGTGGTTTGTTTTACCTTGTAAAAGAAAATTATACTGGCCTCGGTTCTGGCTTTGTTGCATTTTTAAAATATGAAAGAGGGCAATTGATATTTAGAAGGGCTTATCTAGGACCGGTAATGAGTTTTACCGTAAGAGAAGTAAGGTTAAATGATAAGTTTCCTAACAATTAATACCAATTCACACTTTATTTGCAACTTATTCTTTAAAATTGTGTTGCTAACTTTATTTAAATTTTTACAATGATTAAAATGAAAACAATTGTACTGGTGCTGCTGGCAGTGCTTTTTGCAGGAGCATCTTTTGCTCAAACAATAGACGAGGGTAAAAAATTTTTGTATTACGAAAGATATAAAAGTGCAAAAGATGTTTTTCAAAAATTATCTGCTGCAAATGCCGGCGATGAAATTGCTGCATATTATCTTGGCCAGGCAATGATAGGGCTGGAAGATATTGCTGGTGCAAAAGAACTTTATCGTCAAAAATTATCCGCTACACCAAATAGCCCGCTGCTGACGGCTGGTATGGGTCATATAGAATTACTGGAGGGTAAAAATGCAGATGCGAAAAATAGGTTTGAAACGGCTATTTCCCTTAGTGGTGGAAAAAGAATAGATGTATTAAATGCTATTGGTGCACCAAATAGCGACCCCGATGTAAAAAATGGTGATGCGGCTTATGCAGTAGAAAAATTAAAATTAGCCACTACTTTAAAAGGCTTTAAAGACCCTGAAGTATTGGTAAACCTCGGCAACGCTTATCGTAAAGTTGGCGATGGTGGCAATGCTGTTCAAACATACCAGGCTGCACTGGCACTTAATCCTAATTATGCCAGAGCATTATATAGAACGGGTGGTATCTATCAATCTCAGGGGCCATCTCAGGAAGCGTTATTCTTAAAATTTTATAATGATGCCATAGCAAAAGATCCTGCTTTTGCGCCAGTATATGGTGCATTATCCAGTTATTATTATGAAATAAACGTACCCAAAAGCGCTGAGTATTTAGATAAATTTCTAGCTGCATCAGATGATGATCCTAAGGCATGCTTTTACAGGGCAAGCATGCAATATGCACAGGGGCTATTTGCACAGGCAGCCGCAAAAGCAGGTGAGTGCATTACAGCAGGTGGTACAACAGTTTACCCTAGTTTGTATGGAATAAAAGCACTTGCTTATAACCGCCTTGGAGATTCTTTAAATGCTAAAACCAGTTATGAAGAATATTTTAAACGTCAATTGTCGGAAAAAATTGGTGGCGGAGATTACGCTTCTTATGCAACGGTGTTATTGAAATTTCCTGGAAATGAAGCCCAGGCTGCATCTTATGTAGAAAAAGCTGTAGCTATGGATACCATTGAAGCTAATAAAGTAAAATATTTAAAAGCTTTGGCAACATCTTACCAAAATCAAAAAAACTATAATGAATCTGCAAAATGGTTCAGTAAAGTGTTAGAGGTAAAAAAGAGTTATAGCAATGTAGATATTTACAATGCAGGGTATGATTATTTTCGTGCTGCAAAATTTGATTCTTCTATAAGCATTTTTAATAAGTACATAGCAAAATACCCGGATGATATTTTTGGTTATTACATGATTGCAAAAGCTACTTCCGGCATAGACAGCACCGGTGCATTAGGTACAGCGCAAACGGCCTATTTAAAAGCCATTGAAGTAGGAGAAAAAACTCTTGATAAAACTAAAATTAAAGATCAGTTGATAGGTGCTTATACTTACATGCTGCAATATTCTTTTAATGTAAAAAAAGATCAGGCAGCGGCTATTGCTTATGCAGATAAAGCACTTGCTATAGACCCTGCAGATGCGCAATCTTTAAAAAACAAAGATTTTGTTACAAAGAATAATCCTACTGCGGCTCCTCCAAGGCCACCGGCAAAAACTCCAGCCCCCGCAAAACCTGCTTCTGGTACAAAACCAGCAGCTACTGCAAAACCGGCTGGCACAGCAAAACCAGCAGCAACAGGGAGTGCTCCAAAAAAAAAGTAACGTCTAAAAAAAATTAGTATTAAAAGTCCGGCTACCCATTACCGGACTTTTTTTTATTCAGACAATTTTGAAACTTGCGATTGAATATTGCGCTGTCTGGCTTAAATTTGTACAATATAACAGTAAAAAATATGCATTTTTTCTTCCTCAGGATAGTTGAGAATGGCACTATAAATTATCTTCCTATTGTATTGCAGTTGCTATTTGCTGCAGGGTTTGTGGCAACGATGATTATTGCATCCAGCAAATTTGGCCCTAAAAGAAAAACAGATGATAAGCTTGCTAATTTTGAAAGCGGTATAGAAATCAAAGGAAACGCAAGACAACCGATGGCCATCAAATATTTTTTGATAGCTATCCTATTTGTTTTGTTTGATGTGGAAGTTATTTTCTTTTACCCTTATGCAGTTAATTTCAGAGATTTTGCAAAGGATCCTGCAATGGGATGGCATACTTTTTTAGCAGTTATATTATTTGTAGGTTCATTTTTAGCAGGGTTCATTTATATTTTTAAAAAAGGTGCAATGAGGTGGGAGGAGTAAGAAAATCTGTAAACATGAAAATATGCAAATATGCAAATTTGCAAATAGAGTAATTCGGAGTTTTTTAGAACAGAAGGATTAAATAATTAAAATAAAAATAGCTATTTGTAAATTGGGTTGTGTAGATTTTACACATTTGCCCATTTTCTTATTTGCACATTCATAACATGCGTCCAGTACAATATAATAATACAGTAAAATTTGCCGGTATACCTGAAGGATATATGGGCGAAGGATTTATGGCAACTAACTTTGAAAAAGTAGTAGGGCTTGCCCGTAAAAATTCTATATGGCCACTTCCCTTTGCTACAAGCTGCTGTGGTATTGAGTTTATGGCTACCGCCGCAAGCCATTACGATATAGCAAGGTTTGGCAGCGAGCGAATGAGTTTTTCTCCACGCCAGTGCGATCTATTAATGGTAATGGGAACCATCTCCAAGAAAATGGGACCAATTTTAAAACAGGTTTACTTGCAAATGGCAGAACCACGTTGGGTAATAGCTGTAGGAGCATGTGCAAGCAGCGGTGGTATTTTTGATACTTATTCAGTTATGCAGGGTATCGACCAAGTTATACCTGTAGATGTGTATGTGCCTGGTTGCCCTCCACGCCCTGAAGCTATTTTAGATGGCTTTATGAAAATACAGGAACTGGTACATGCAGAGGGATTAAGAAGAAGAACAAGTGTCCAATACAAAGATTTAATGAATAGTTACGGAATACAATAAATGCCACTTACAATAGACCATATTAGAATCAACGAACTAAAGCATGCACCTAACTTGCATGAAGTGGTGGATGAGTTATTGTTTTTTTTACAGGAAGAAAATAAAAAACGAAAAGATTTTTTAGAAAATTTAGATGATTGTACAAAAGCAGAATTTATAGAAGGCAAAATCGTTTTAAATTCTCCTGCAAAAAGAAAGCATTATTTAATTGTTGGAAATTTATATGGCTTACTGAAATACTTTGTTTCTATAAATAAATTAGGTGAAGTGGCAACAGAAAAAGTGCTTATACACCTTACCAGAAATGATTTTGAACCTGATATTGTTTTTTTTGATACAGAAAAAGTAAAAACTTTTGAAAAAAATACAATGTTGCACCCCGCTCCAAATTTTGTGGTAGAGGTACTTAGTGAGAGTACTCAAAAATATGATAGAGGTGTAAAATTTGAAGATTATGCAAATCATGGAGTAACTGAATACTGGATTATTGACCCTGATAAAGAAGAAATTGAACAGTATCTTTTAAATGAAAACAAAACTTATGAGTTGCGTACAAAAAGTAATTCAGGTCATATTATATCAAATGCAATAAAAGGATTTGAGATTCCGATTAAATCAGTTTTTGATGAAAATGAAAATATAAAAGCATTAAAACAGATGTTATAAAATGGCCTTAACCAACGAAATTATACAACAAAAATTAACTGAAAAATTTGGAGAGAATCTTAGTAATTGGGAGCAACCTTATGGCATGCTCACTTTTGTTGCAGAAAAAGATATCAATATAAAAGTATTACAGTTTTTATTTGATGATGCAGAATTGCAGTTTCGTTTTCTTACAGATTTACAGGCAGTGCATTACCCAGATAATAAGGGCGAAGAACTGGCAATAGTGTATCATCTGCATAATTTTGTGGATAATGTTCGTATTCGTTTTAAAGTATTTACAGATATTACCAAACCAGATGTTTTTACGGCTACAGGTGTTTTTATGTCTGCCAATTTTATGGAAAGAGAAACGTATGATTTTTACGGAGTAAATTTTGTTGGTCATCCAAATCTTATCAGAATATTAAATGTAGATGAGATGGATTATTTCCCAATGAGAAAAGAATTCCCTTTAGAAGATCAAACGAGGATAGATAAAGATGATGAGATGTTCGGGAGGTAAAAATTATCTTATTAAAAAAAAAATTTAGAAATTTTAGGTTGTATTTAATAGATAACGATATTATTGACAAAATTGTGCATTCCCCACAAATGCCTCGTTATATTTCGGTGCTAAATGAATTGTGGAATGAAGAGCAAAAAAAAAGAAAGCAATTTTATGAGGAAATGGATGAAAGCAAAAAAATGGAATTTATTGATGGAGAAATTATAGTTCATTCTCCTGCAAAAGATATTCATATAATGGTTCAACAAAATCTTTCAACAATAGTTTCAACATTTGCAATTATAAATAATTTAGGAAAAGTAAGAGGCGAAAAAGCTTTGATAAGATTAACAAGAAATGATTTTGAACCAGACTTGAGTTACTTCAATAAAATAGCATCAAAAAAAATTAATGACGACACATTATTTTATCCTACTCCAGATTTTGTAATAGAAATATTAAGTAAATCAACGGAGAAAAAAGACAGAGGTGTAAAATTTACTGATTACGAATTTCACCATGTAAAAGAATATTGGATTATTGGTACCAATAAAAAAGTGATAGAACAATATTTGTTGCAAAAAGGAAAATACGAACTGATAGTAAAAATAAAAACTGGCTCAATTGAGTGTTCCGTATTAAAAGGATTTAATATTCCATTACTAGCAATTTTTAACGAAAAAAAGAGAATTGAGTTTGTAAAAACACTTTAGTTTTAAATAACAAAATGCTCGCCGAGCAATCATTCTATGAGTGAACACATCATTTTACCGGAAGGAAGTTTAGAAAAGCAAACCACCACCCTTAACCTTGGGCCTACGCACCCGGCAACACACGGCGTGTTCCAAAATATTTTGGAAATGGATGGTGAGCGGGTAATGAAAGCTACCTCTACCGTAGGATATATACACCGTGCATTTGAAAAAATTGCAGAGCGTCGTCCGCTTTACCAGATTACGCCACTTACAGACAGGTTAAATTATTGCTCATCTCCTATTAACAATATGGGATGGCATATAACCTGCGAAAAATTACTCGGGCTCACGCTTCCAAAAAGAGTAGATTATCTGCGGGTAATTATTATGGAACTGGCACGCATAAGCGATCATCTTATTTGCAACTCCATTGTAGGGGTAGACAGTGGTGCATTTACCGGCTTTTTGTATGTAATGCAATACAGGGAACTTATTTATGAAATATATGAAGAAGTTTGTGGCAGCAGGCTTACCACAAATATTGGACGTATAGGCGGTTTTGAAAGAAATTTTACCGCTAAAGCATTTGAGAAATTAGAAAAGTTTTTAAAAGAATATCCGGTTACATTAAGAGAGTTTGAAAACCTGCTTACCCGCAATAGAATTTTTATGGATCGTACTATAGGTTGCGGGCCAATATCTTCTGAGCGGGCACTCAACTATGGGTTTACAGGTCCTAACCTGCGTGCATCCGGTGTAGATTATGATGTGCGTGTACACACACCATACAGCAGTTACCAAGACTTTAATTTTACCATTCCCGTAGGAAGTACAGGGGATTGTTATGATCGTTTTTTGGTGCGCAACCAGGAAATGTGGCAAAGTATAGAAATTATTAAACAGGCTTACCAGAAGGTACAGCAATTTAAAGGAACAGAAGCAGATGTTTTTCATGCGGATGCGCCCGCCTATTATTTGCCCGAGAAAAAGGATGTGTATACTAAAATGGAAGCGCTTATTTATCATTTTAAAATAGTAATGGGCGAAACTGAAATGCCTGTTGGAGAAGTTTACTCTTCTGTAGAAGGCGGCAATGGTGAATTGGGTTTTTATTTAGTAAGCGATGGTGGAAGAACACCTTACAGGCTTCATTTTCGCAGACCATGTTTTATTTATTACCAGGCATACCCGGAGTTGATAAAAGGCGGAATGCTAAGCGATGCAGTTATAACTATGAGCAGTTTAAATTTGATAGCTGGGGAGCTGGATGCGTAAAAAGGTTTCACACAACGAACACAAAGAAAACCAAGAAACAGTTTTGTACTTTGTAAGCTTAGTTACTTTGTGTGATAAAAATATATAAATGATTAAATTTTCAGACGATAAAATAAATGAGGTAACTGAAATAATTTCTCGTTATCCTGAAGGTAAACAAAAAAGTGCTTTGTTGCCTGTATTGCATTTGGCGCAAGATACTTTCGGCGGCTGGCTTGATGTGCCTGTGATGGATTATGTGGCATCGTTATTAGATATTGAACCTATAGAAGTATATGAGGTTGCAAGTTTTTACAGCATGTACAATTTAAAGCCTGTAGGTAAATATGTTTTTGAAGTATGCCACACAGGCCCATGCATGATAAATGGTAGCGATGATATTACAGATTATATAAAACAAAAATTAAACATTGCTGTAGGTGAAACAACAGCCGATAAAATGTTTACTTTAAAAACAGTAGAATGCCTTGGAGCTTGTGGCTATGCACCAATGATGCAACTAGGGCAAAATTATAGAGAGCATTTAACGAAGGAAAAAGTAGATTCGATAATTGAGGAGTGTAGAGCAAAATCAAATTAATTTCTTTCATTTTTAAAATAAAAAAAACATATATGAAAACTAGAATTTTAATTTCAAGTGTATTCTTTTTTTTAATTCTTTCAGCGTTTAAACAAGCTGATATAAAACAATTTCAAAGTGTTTACAATCATGAATTTTCGATACCTGAGGATGAGCATGTCGAATTAATGGATGGTAAAATAATTATAGGGAATGTAACTAAGTGTAATCTTTTTAAAAATAATACTTTTAAAAGAAGAGGTGAAGGCGAAGTTATTATTGATGAAGTTAAATATGATTTTGATAATTTAAAGGCAGTAAAATTCAAAAAAAAATACTACAGAAAACTCGAAAGTGGGGATGATTTTGCTTTAAGAATAACAGAAGGAAAAATTAATACTTATGTTACATGGAGTCAAACAGGATCAAGTTCTTCTAAAACAGAATATATACAAAAGGGAGACAAAGGGCCTTTAGTCTATCTATATGGTGGAGTTAGAGATATGGTAAAAGATAATCCTAAATGCGTTGAAATGTTTGATTTTTTTGATAAACAATCAAAGAGAAAACAAAGTGATTTACATTATTTTACATATCATGAATGTGTGAAAATATATAACGATAATTAAAATTTATAACAAAATATCATGCATCTATTATATATAAATGGACAACATTTTTTGTTTTAAATAAAAAAGTGTCTTGCGAATTGATAAATAAAAAAATATGATAAAATGGATATAATTGTGGTTAGAGCGGAACATGTAGAAAATTATAAACTTGAAATTCTTTTTAGTAATGATAAAAAGAAGTTAGTAGATTTTAGTACATTTTTAGATCTTCACAGTTATCCACAGTATAATAAGTACAAAAAAGAAAGTAATTTTAAAAAATTTAAAATCGAAAATGGAAATGTGGTTTGGGGTAAAGATTGGGATATGATTTTCCCTGTTGATGAATTGTACAAAGGGAAAATTAATTAAAGTGAATAACAATAAAACAATAATACAAGTTAATCATTTTTATGCAAGCAATAACACCATATTTAAACTTTAATGGCAACGGAGCAGAAGGATTGGCTTTTTATGCAAAAGCTTTAGATGGTAAAATTGTGCATTCGCAAACATTTGGTGAGAGTGGAATGCCAATAGCAGAAGAAGCAAAAAATAGAATAATGCATGCATTGTTTGAAGCAGATAAATTGCAATTTATGATAAGTGATTGCCAACCGGGTAAAGAAGTAACAAGTGGCAATCAAGTACATTTGTCTTTAAACTTTGATAGTTTAGATTTGATAAATAAAACATTTACAAATTTGAGTAAAGGTGGAGGTATAACAATGGAATTGCAAGATACTTTTTGGGGAGCAAGGTTTGGAATGCTGGTAGATAAGTTTGGAATAAATTGGATGTTTAATTATGATTATCCGAAAGAAGAAAAATAATCACAATAAGAAAAGCTAAATAGATAACTGAAGTTGAACGGAGCGTCGCCACCGAAGATGAACAATGAACAAATATTGACTAACAAAAAATAAAATATTGCTTTGCGAACTTTGTAATCTTAGTTGCTTTGCGTGAAAATAAATATGAGTAAAAAACTATTATTAGCAAAACAACATGTACCTGGCATACGCAAGTATGAAGTATATAGGGGTGAGGGCGGATACGCAAGTGTGGAGAAAGCATTAAAAATGCAACCTGCAGATATTGTAGAAGAAGTAAAAAAAAGTGGCTTGCGTGGGCGTGGCGGCGCAGGTTTCCCCACGGGTATGAAATGGAGTTTTATTGCAAAACCCGAAGGCGTGCCCCGCCACTTGGTTTGTAATGCAGATGAGAGCGAACCCGGAACTTTTAAAGATAGATACCTGATGGAATTTATTCCGCATTTATTAATAGAAGGTATGATTGTCTCCGCCTACGCACTGGGCAGCAATGTGAGTTACATATACATAAGAGGCGAGTATGCATGGATTACAAATATTTTAGAAGATGCCATTGATGAAGCAAAGAAAAACGGCTGGCTAGGTAAAAATATTTTAGGCAGTGGCTTTGATTGTGAAATGTATGTACACCGTGGTGCAGGTGCTTACATTTGCGGGGAAGAAACTGCGTTGATAGAAAGCCTGGAAGGCAAGCGTGGCAACCCGAGAATTAAACCTCCTTTTCCTGCAGTTAAAGGGGTGTGGGACAGGCCAACGGTGGTAAACAATGTAGAAACATTGGCTGCAGTTGTGCCTATCATAAATATGGGCGGCGAAGAATACGCAAAAATAGGCGTGGGAAAAAGCACTGGTACAAAATTAATTTCGGCATGTGGTAATATAAACAAGCCGGGCATTTACGAAATAGATATGACGATTTCTGTAGAAGAATTTATTTATAGCGATGAATATTGTGGTGGCATTGCCAATGGAAAAAAATTGAAAGCATGTATTCCTGGTGGTTCGAGTGTGCCTATTTTACCTGCTAATTTATTACTCACTACCGCCAAAGGCGAAAAGCGTTTAATGAATTATGAAAGCTTGAGCGATGGTGGTTTTGTTAGTGGTAGTATGATGGGTAGTGGCGGTTTTATTGTGTTAGATGAAGACCAATGTATTGTTAGAAACACTTATACGCTTGCAAGATTTTATCGCCACGAAAGTTGTGGGCAATGCAGCCCTTGCAGAGAAGGTACTGGCTGGATGGAGAAAATTTTGAAAAAAATAGAAACTGGCAAAGGCGAAATGAGTGATATAGATTTGCTGTGGGATATTCAAAGAAAGATAGAGGGTAATACTATTTGTCCGTTAGGAGATGCTGCTGCATGGCCAGTGGCTGCTGCTATTAGGCATTTTAGAGATGAATTTGAGTGGCATGTAAACAATCCTGAATTGTGCTTGACAGAAAATTATGGGTTGAGGCATTATGCGGATGAGATGCATGTGGGGGTATAGGTTTCACGCAAAGTGGTTACGAAAATTTTAATTTGAAAAATGAGTTTTATAAACAACATAGAAATAAAAAATTTTAAAAGCATACGCCATCAGAAAATTGATGGTTGTAAGCGAATTAATGTTTTTGTAGGTCCTCCAAATGTTGGTAAGAGTAATATTTTGGAAGCATTGTGCATTCCGATTGCAAGTCAATTCAGGGAAAATGAGAAAACTTTACATGACTTATTTAGAATGGAAAGAGCCTCTGATATTTTTTTCGAAAATAACGAAAGTGAGCCAGCAGAAGTAATTATTAATAATAATTATGGAGTTGATATTCTTAGCAGGAACGGAACAGTTGAAGGTTTGGCTAATAGATTTCATGTGTCAAATGATAATGATCCGCAGTCAGTTTTCTTCATCAAAAAATATTTATTTGATAACAATGTCGTGTATAACGGTAATGCATCTTATTGGAATCTTGAATATCCCTTCGGAAATAATTTACCTGGGATTTTATCCTTCAATTTACCTTTAAGAAATGTAGTTTCTGAGTTACTAAAGCATACCAATATTGAGCTTTTAATTGACAATGAAACCAAAAATATCGCAAGCGAAGATGGCAAAGATGCAATTTCACTTGCAAAAATTCTCTTAGTTAGGATTTCAGAAAACAGAATTAGATTAAAAGTGCCTTATAGATTAGTTGCAGATACACTTAGAAGATTGATATTTTATCTCTCTGTAATCTTTAGCAATAAAAAAAGTATATTATTATTGGAGGAGCCCGAAGCAAATTGTTACGAGCCTTACATAATGGAAATCACAAATGCAATTAAAAATGATAAAAACGAAAATCAATTTTTTATGGTTACTCATAGTCAATATGTAATAGATGAATTAGTGAGAGATGAAGAAAGTAGAAATGATACCAATATTTATTTGGTAGGGCTTGATAATAATGAAACAAAAGTAAAATTACTAAGTGCAGAAGCAAGTAAAGACGCTTATCAAACAGGACTAAATTTATTTTTTAATTACCAAACCCTTTGGGATGAAAATTAAAAAAATATGAAGAGTTCCATAAGAGTAGAA
Source organism: Ferruginibacter sp. (assembly GCA_025350645.1). Classification (GTDB taxonomy): domain Bacteria; phylum Bacteroidota; class Bacteroidia; order Chitinophagales; family Chitinophagaceae; genus Ferruginibacter. The sequence continues at coordinate 14,183 of JANXXM010000074.1, read as the reverse complement.
TGTTGGGGGGATAATTATTTTTTTGGAAGATTATTAGAAGATAAAAGTTTAATAAGGAAGGAGAAGAATAAAGCTGAGGTTTTTAAAAGTATAAGAGAAAGAGCAAAAGGAATATTCTCTATTTGTATTGTAGATAATGATGGGGACAATATAGAACCATTTTTAGGCGTATTAGAAATTGAAGAGAGATTTTTTCTTTGTGATGAAATAGAAATAATTAAAATAAAAGAAAAACCATATTTTATTTTGCAATTATTTCCTAAAGAATTTGAGAAATGGATTGAGAGATATATTAATGAAGATTGTGGGTTAGATTTGGAAGTTTTTGGATATAAAGACTTTAAAGAATTTGAAAAAGATTCAAAAGTTATTCCTGAAAGACTAAACAGCAATAAAAGATTTATAGATTTAATAAATTTTGTCTTGGGAGATTGCGATAAAACTGAGAACCATATAAGCAAAACAAAAAAAATTTTAAAATATTTATTAGAGCATACATATCAAGCCGATATAAACGAATTAAAAAATGTCTGAAGAAATAAAAAAAGAAGCACCAACATCGTTTAAAGTAACCATCGATAATATAACAATCGATGTAGCACCAGGCACCACAGTACTCAATGCTGCACGCATGATAGGCGGCGATGTTACACCGCCTGCAATGTGCTACTATAGCAAGTTACAGGGCAGTGGTGGCAAATGCAGAACGTGCCTTGTAGAAGTAGCAGCAGGTTCCACAGCAGACCCAAGGCCAATGCCAAAGCTAGTAGCAAGTTGCCGTACAACTGTTATGGATGGTATGATCGTAAAAAATATTACCAGCGAAAAAGTTATAGATGCACGAAATGGTGTGGTAGAATTTTTATTGATCAATCATCCGCTGGATTGCCCGATATGTGACCAGGCAGGCGAGTGTCATTTGCAAGATTTAGGTTACAACCACGGCAAAGCAGGTACAAGATACCAGTTTGCAAGACGCACTTTTAAAAAAGAAGATATTGGCAAGTATATACAATTGCATATGACCCGTTGTATACTATGTTACCGTTGTACGTATGTGGCAGATCAGATAACCAATAAGCGGGTGCATGGGATTGTAGATCGTGGAGACCATGCTGCCATATCTACTTATATTGCCCAGGCGGTAGATAATAATTTTAGCGGAAACATGATTGATGTTTGCCCGGTAGGCGCATTAACAGATAAAACTTTCCGTTTCAAAAACAGGGTATGGTTTACAAAACCTGTAGATGCTCATCGCAATTGCGAAAACCCAGACTGCTGCGGAAAAGCTACCCTGTGGCTTAGAGGCAACGAAGTATTTAGGGTAACTGCCCGTAAAGATAAATGGGGTGAAGTACAAAGCTACGATGGCAAAGTGGGGTGGATATGCAATACCTGCCGTTACGATAAAAAAGAAACTGCAGACTGGACAGTTGAAGGGGTAACAACCATCAGTCGCCATTCAGTTATTGGAGCTAATAAATATAAAGTACTTGATAGGCCACAAGAAACAATGACAAATGTAATGAGTGGCCGTGCACCAAAATTATTGATGGATATTCATACAATAAGTGAAGTGAATAAAGAAGGGTTGGAGTTGAGTGAAATTGAAGGACCGGCGCATTCAAATGATTTTAAATAAGAAATAATGATATCAGAACAACAAATAAATTTATTAAGAGATGTAATTGTGGAAACATTGCATCCTAAAAAAATATATTTATTTGGAAGCTATGTTGATGGTACAGCGAATGAGAATAGTGATTTAGATATATTAATAGAAATTGAATCTACAACACTTCCTTCTACAAAAAGAAATTTAGTGGTATGGACAAAAATGGATAATCATAAAGAACTGGATTTTCCTAAAGATATATTTGTATACACAACAACCGAAGTAATTAAATTTTCAGAAAATAAATATTCATTTTTAAACTCAGCTTTAAAAAACAGTAAAATTATTTATGGATTTAATTAAAATAAATAAAATACAAAAATGGTTAGATTTTGCAAGGGAGGATTTAGAAATTGCAGAAAATATTTTGAATGATTTAGAATTTACTGTTTTCAGAGCAGTTTGTTTTAACAGTCAACAAAGTTCAGAAAAGTATTTAAAGGCCTATCAGTTACATTTTGATTTAGAAATTGTAAAAACACATGATTTAAATTATTTAATTTCTACTTTAAAAGAATTTGATAAAGAGATTGTACAGTTAGAAATATTTGCTAAGCAATTAATAAATTATGCTGTTAAATATAGATATCCTGACGATTTTGAAGATTTGACAAAACAGAATGCAGAAGAATCAATTCAAATAGCCAAGCAAATACAACAGTTTATCTTAAATAAAATATTTTTATAAGTTTATTATGTTTCTAGCCATCGAATTCGCCACCATCATCGAAAAACTCGTTCTCATTGTAATAGTGGTAATGGGCTCGCTCGTAATAGCCATGTACACCACATTTGCAGAGCGTAAAGTAGCAGGCTGGCTGCAAGATAGGCCAGGGCCCAACAGGGCAGGCCCTTTTGGCATGTTCCAGCCTTTGGCCGATGGATTAAAACTTTTTTTTAAAGAAGAAATCATACCTAACTTTTCTTCTAAATTATTATTTATAATGGGCCCCGCACTTGCTATGATGACGGCCATTATGACCAGTGCAGTTATACCCTGGGGCGGTAATATTCATTTATTTAACCGAGATGTTTCTCTGCAGATTGCAGACATAAACATCGGTATTTTATATGTTTTTGGTGTAGTAAGTTTAGGTGTGTATGGTATTATGATTGGTAGCTGGGCAAGCAATAATAAGTTTGCATTAATGGGCGGGCTAAGGGCTGCATCACAAATTATAAGTTACGAACTGGCTATGGGCATAGCACTTATAGCATTGCTTATGTTTACCGGTACACTAAGTTTAAAAGAAATGGTACAGCAGCAAATGTCCGGCCATTGGAATATTATTTATCAGCCGCTCGGTTTTTTAATATTTATTATTTGCGCCTTTGCAGAGTGTAACCGCACACCCTTCGATCTTGCAGAAGCAGAAAGTGAACTCATAGGTGGTTATCATACGGAGTACTCCTCCATGAAATTGGGTTTTTACCTGTTTGCAGAATATATAAATATGTTTATAAGCAGCGCAGTAATGGCCACACTTTATTTTGGCGGTTACGATATTCCTTTTTTTAACGAAGCTGCTCATGCCGGTATGGGTAACTGGCTGGCTTTAATTGGCCTCGGCGCATTCCTAATTAAAATAGTAATTTTCATTTTTATATTTATGTGGGTGCGGTGGACGATTCCAAGGTTTAGGTACGACCAGCTCATGCACCTGGGCTGGAGAATATTGATACCACTGGCTTTGTTCAATATGCTGGTAACAGGCGGTGCTATTCTTGCTTTTGGAAAATAGTTTTGTGGCTGTTAAAAGTAGTGTTTATGTCATCAAAAGTTCGCCGCCCGCCTGCAATCTTTTTTACCCTGCGGAGTAAAAAAGGATTTACGGCTAAGCGGCGCAGCCCGTCAGCATAAAAACTTTTTCAGCATTTTTCAAAATGCAGATGATATAAAAAATAAAATTTTACTTTAATTGAAAAAGGTAAAACGGCTATTTTTACACCGTTAATACAAATAAAATAATACTATCTTTTTCTATTGTAGAAATTGAAAAAGAAAAAAATATAACAATGCAACCATTAACCACCAGAGTAAAAAGTGTAGATCGAAAGCCCATGAACTTTTGGGAAAAGCTTTACCTGCCTGCCATATTTAAAGGAATGTTTATAACCTTTAGGCACATTTTTACAAAAAATCCAACCATACAATATCCTGAGCAAAAAAGAATTTTCAGCCCCGTATTTCGTGGGCTGCAAATTTTAAATAGAGATGAGGAAGGGCGGGAAAACTGCACTGCATGTGGTCTTTGCGCAGTAGCCTGCCCAGCAGAAGCTATTACTATGGAAGCTGGAGAGCGGTTACCAGGCGAAGAACATTTGTACAAAGAAGAAAAATACGCTGCCAAATACGAAATAAATATGCTGCGCTGCATATTTTGTGGCTTGTGCGAAGAGGCTTGCCCAAAAGATGCCATATATTTGAGCGAAACTTTTACACCGGCAGATTACCAGCGGAAACAATTTATATACAATAAGCAGGATTTATTAATTCCCAACCCGCTTACAGATAAAGAAGCATACGAAAAAGCATTAGGCAGCAGAGCAAAAAAAGAAACGGTTAATTAATTTTCAATGAGTATTATAACTATCTCCTTTATTTTATTATCATTGATGGCAATAGGCAGCGGTGTAATGATGATTGCCAGCAAGAGCCCTGTTAATAGTATATTGTGGCTTATTGTTGTTTTCTTTGCCATATCCGGTCATTACATTTTACTGAACGCACAATTTCTGGCCATTGTAAATCTTATTGTTTATGCAGGTGCCATTATGGTATTATTTTTATTTGTAGTAATGCTTATGAATTTGAATGCAGAAAGCGAACCTCCCAAAAATTATCGTTTACAAGCCATAGGTATTATAGCCGGGGGCTGCTTGTTACTGGTATTATTATCTGCATTAATGATGGTAAAACAACAGCAACCGGTAATGCTTGCAGGAGGCAATGCCGGGCTTATAAAAACACTGGGCAAAGTATTGTTTACAGACTATGTGTTGCCTTTTGAAATAAGCAGTGTATTATTTTTAAGTGCTATGGTAGGTGCTGTGGTATTGGGCAAAAAAACTAAACTTATAGAAAATGAAAATTAAAGTTTTTACATTATCACTTTTAATGGGTGCTGCTTTTTTACAACAAGCCCATGCCCAAATTAAAATTGAAGATATCACCGGAAGAATCGGCGATCTGCTGGCCAATAAAAATTTGGTATCTGTAAAGAAAGGGTTTAGCCCCATATTTTCTTTAGGCAAATTGCAGTTAAATAAAGTAGGTATTCTCGGAGAAAAGCTAAAAGGTGTTGCAATATTGGGGCAGGTGTTTGATAGCAAAGGAGTACAGCAGGTTACCAAACTATTTAAAACGTATAAAACCGGGTTGGTGGTTTATAAATTTCTTGCAGCGGCAGGTACTATTGCAACGGTGTACAGCACTGCAAGGGGCATAGCAGGTACAGATAAGTTTGATGATAAAACCGTAAGAAAATTACTAACCCCGGCAATAACTTCTGTGCTGGTGGGAGTAGTTACTAAAATATTAACTAAAAAAGCATCTTACAAAGCCGTGGATATTTTCAATGGCGTTGTAAAAAATAAAATTAAAAATATTTTTTCTATAGCACCAGCCACTAATACTACAGGTTTAGGACTGTTTGTGAAATTATAATTATGGATATTAAAGCATACATAGCGTTATCATTAACGCTTTTTATTATTGGCATAATAGGAGTACTCACCAGGCGCAATGCCATTATCGTATTTATGTGTGTAGAGCTTATGCTTAATGCAGTTAATCTTTTAATGGTGGCATTTTCCAATATGCACCAGGCGAGCGGTGCAGCAAAAGCACTGCCCACATTTGCAAGCGATGCGCAGATTTTTGTTTTCTTTATAATGATAGTAGCAGCTGCAGAAGTGAGTGTGGGCCTGGCTATAATTGTAATGCTTTATAGAAATACCCATAACATTGATGTGAGCTTTTTAAATAGGTTAAAGAATTAGCGTGCAGGCCATTGACGACAGATCATAGACAACTGACAACAATATGTTTGTATAATTTGGTTTTTTGTAAAAAATAAGCCAACAATATTAAAATATAAACAACAAGATTTTAAACGGAACTACAAACTCATTAAAACTAACAGTAGTCAGTAGTACGTTATTAGTGGAGTTTCTAATAATCAATAAAATTAAAATAAAAAATAGGCAACAAGATTTCAAAAAATTACAAACTTACATAAACTAACCGTGGGCTGTCGGCTGTCATCCGTGGTCTTTTCTTTTAAACCATGAGCAATATTTTTAAATTTATCTGGCTTATTCCCTTACTGCCTTTACTCGGTTTTTTAATAACCGGACTCGGCAGAAATTTTTTATCAAAAACAGCCGCAGGCTTTGTGGGCAGTGCTGTTATTTTTGCATCTTTTGTTATAAGCGTTCTAGCTTTTCTGCAGGTAAAAAATGGCGATACCGCAGCAGTACAATACTTTGATCTCATCAATATTAAAGCTTTTAAAATAGCCTTTGAGTTTAAGATAGATCAGCTTTCTTCTCTTTTTTTATTAATAATAACCGGCGTAGGTTTTCTTATACATGTGTATTCCACTTCGTACATGCACGATGAACCTACAAAAGATTTTTCTAAATATTTTTCTTACCTCAACCTGTTTGTTTTTTCTATGTTGGTGCTCGTAATGGGAGGTAATTATGTTATAATGTTTATAGGATGGGAAGGTGTAGGCCTTTGTTCATACTTACTTATAGGATACTGGTTTAAAAATAATGAATATACCAATGCAGCTAAAAAAGCTTTTATAATGAATCGCATCGGCGATCTTGGTTTTTTGCTTGCTGTGTTTTGGCTCATTACAAAACTGGGTACTGTGAGTTACGATGAGGTTTTTACCGCAGCAAATATTGCCAAATTAAGTATCGAGGATATCACTGCTATAACCTCATTATTTTTTATAGGAGCTATAGGCAAAAGTGCGCAAATACCTTTGTACAGCTGGCTGCCAGATGCTATGGCCGGCCCTACACCCGTGAGTGCACTCATACATGCAGCCACCATGGTTACAGCTGGTATTTACATGATAGCCCGCAGCAATATTTTATACACAATGGCACCAGCCACACAGCATGTAATAGCTATTGTGGGCTTAACCACGGCTATTGTAGCTGCAACTATTGCTATTAAACAAAATGATATTAAAAAAGTTTTGGCATATTCCACCGTAAGCCAGTTAGGTTATATGTTCTTAGGGCTTGGTGTGGGTGCATATACAGGTGCAGTATTTCATGTGATGACGCATGCATTTTTTAAAGCACTGCTTTTTCTTGGTGCAGGTAGTGTTATACATGCCATGAGTGGCGAGCAGGATATGCGCAACATGGGAGGGCTTAAAAAATATATGAGCATTACACATATTACCTTTTTAATTGGTTGTATAGCCATTGCAGGTATGCCGCCGTTCTCCGGGTTTTTTTCGAAAGATGAAATTTTAGCTGCTGCTTTTGCTGAGCATCCCTTACTGTGGGTTGCAGGCGTGGCAGGTGCAATGATGACTGCATTTTATATGTTCCGCTTATATACAATGACGTTTTTAGGAAAGTTTAGAGGTACGCAGGAGCAGGAGCACCACTTACACGAAAGCCCTGGTGCTATTACTTTTCCGCTGATTGTACTTGCCATATTAGCCATTATGGGCGGGTGGATAGGCATACCGGAAATATTTATACATGGCGGCCATAAACTGGAAGCATTTTTAGAACCCATATTTGCAGGGAGCAATGCTATTACCGTTAAACATGAAATGAGTCATAATACAGAATTTTTATTGATGGGAATTTCTGTTCTGCTTTCGTTGTTTGCATTATTATTTGGATTGAAAAAATTTAGCAATTACAATAAACAAAGCGATAAAGAAAATACAGGTTTTGCAAAAGTGCTGGAAGATAAATGGTACTTTGACGAACTCTACAAAAAAATAATCACTAGGCCGCTTCGCAATGTTTCTTTATTCTTTAATAATGTGATAGAAAAAAAAGGAATTGATGGCGTGGTAAACGGTACAGGCAAATTTATAAATTATGGCAGCCGCCAGTTGCGCTGGTTGCAAAGCGGGCAGGTAGGTGCGTATGTTTTGCTAATGGTTATAGGAATGCTGGTATTATTTATTTTACAATTGTTTATAAAAAATTAGGCTTTGGGTACTTTTATTACTTTTCCGGAATTATTACTTTGGCTGCCATTATTGATAGCTTTAGGTTGTTTTTTTATAAAAAAAGAATCTGTTACAAAATCTTTTGCTCTGCTGGGATCCTTGCTGGTATTAGCTATTGCCATAGTAAGCCTTTCCTATACGAGTGCAGCATTTAAAACTTATAACGATGTAAATTATATTTGGCTCAGCCATATAGGAACAAGTTTTTATCTTTCGCTGGAAGGCGCAGGAAGACTGTTGGCTTTACTTACAGCGGTTTGTTTCCCCATTATTTTTATAAGTACTTACAAAAACAGTTATAAAAATGCTAATGCTTTTTATGGGTTGATGATGCTGAGCCAATGCGGATTGATGGGCGTTTTTGTAGCAAAAGATGCGCTGGTATTTTACTTTTTTTGGGAGCTTGCACTTATACCGGTTTACTTTTTGTGTAGCCGCTGGGGTGGAGAAAAAAGTATACAGGCAACGTTTAAATTCTTTGTGTACACTTTTACTGGTTCGCTGCTTATGCTCACCGGTATTATATATGTGTACCTGCATACGGGTACCCGTGCTTTTGAAGATGGTACGATAGCACAGCATTCTTTTGCATTACAATCTTTTTATAACACTACACTTACCGCAGGTGAGCAGGGCTGGTTGTTCTGGCTGTTTTTTGTAGCATTTGCTATTAAAATGCCGGTATTTCCTTTTCATAGCTGGCAGCCAGATACCTACGATCAATCACCCACATCTGTTACAATGGTGCTTAGTGGTATAATGGTAAAAATGGGTTTGTTCGGCGTTATTCGCTGGCTCATTCCAGTATTCCCGCTGGCTATACCAAAAGTTACCACGCTGGTTATGGTTTTGTGTATAGCAGGTATTATTTATGCAAGCTGCATTGCCATGGTGCAGGATAATTTAAAGAAACTAGTGGCCTATTCCTCTATTGCACATATTGGTTTAATGTGTGCTGCTGTTTTTGCAATGAATGAAATTGCTTTGCAGGGTGTAATGATACAAATGTTTAACCATGGTATAAATATTATAGGCTTGTGGATAGTGATAGATATTATAGAAAAACAAACGGGCATAAAAAATATGAGCCAGCTCGGAGGCATAGCCCAAAAAGCACCGGCACTCACTATTATGCTGGTAGTTATTGCCTTTGCCAATATTGCATTACCACTTACCAATGCATTTGTGGGAGAATTTATGCTATTTACCGGTGTGTTTAAATATAGTTTGTGGATGGCAGTAATATCCGGCACGAGTGTAATACTTGCTGGGGTGTACACATTGAATATGTTACAAAAAGTTTTATACGGTAATACGAATGCAGTTACGGAAAACATGAAAGACATTTCGTTAAACCAAAAACTTGGGCTTGGTTTAATAGTGGTGATGGTATTTATTTTTGGTATTTATCCGCAGCCAATGATAGAGTTAACAAAAACTGCGGTGAGTGTGCTCGTAAGTAAATAGGGATTACGAAGAATATTTTTTTTAGAAATTGGTAATTTGGAATTAAGAAGTAGCATTAAGTTTTGTTTTTTGTACCTCTCTTAATTTATAATTTTTTTATAATTATGAACGCTATTTTATTAACTGCAGTTTGGGGAGTTGTTATGATGTTTTCTGGGGTGTTTATCAAAAGTAAAACCGCACCAAAATATCTGGCTATTGCAGGTATCATTATTATTTTTATAGCAAATTTACTGGAACTCAATGCCTTTGGTATTGGGGTTTTGCACGTTAATATAGATACAAAGGAAATGCTGAATATCAGTAGTTTTAACCTTAGTTTTTTGGCAGTAGTATTTGCCTGTACATTATTGTTCTTTTTACTAAGCGGCAGCGATATTGAAAAAGTAGGGGATGATGTATCAGAATATTTCGGACTCATATTTTTTGTGCTTTGCGGGGTAAGCCTTGTTTCTACTTACAATACTTTATTGCTGTTATTTATTGGGATTGAGATTTTATCTATACCCTTGTACATACTTACGGGCAGCGATAAAAGAAATTTAAAAAGCAACGAAGCGGCATTGAAATATTTTTTAATGGGAGCTTTTTCAACAGGTATTTTATTAATGGGTATTGCATTTATTTATGGCGGCAACAACAATGGATCTTTTTATATAAATAATTTAGAAATGGGCGAAGGCCCGATGCCTGCTATGATTGCTGTAGGGCTGGTATTTATGGTAATTGCATTATCCTTTAAAGTATCTGCTGCGCCATTTCATTTTTGGACGCCGGATGTGTACGATGGGGCACCAACTGTTTTTACTTCTTTTATGAGTACTATTGTAAAGGTTGCGGGTTTTTTTGCTTTTGTGCGCCTGTTCGAAAATGCTTTTGGAAAAGTGCAGCCACAGTGGCAAAATTTAATTGTATTTATAACTGTACTTACGCTACTTATAGGAAACGTAACCGCTGTGTTTCAACAAAGTGTAAAGCGTATGCTTGCTTATAGCAGCATAGCACAGGCTGGTTTTATGATGCTGGCAGTATTTGCATTAAACAACACTGCAAAAGAAGGGCTGGTATTATATGCAGCAGCTTACAGCATTGCTACTATTGGCATTTTTGCAGTGCTTATAAAAATGAATGACTACACCATAGATGGGTTTAATGGATTGGCTAAAACGCAGCCACAGCTTGCCTTGTGTACAACAGTATTTTTATTATCACTTACGGGTATACCACTTACAGGAGGGTTTATGAGCAAGTTTTTTATGTTGAGTGCCGCTGCTGAAACGGGTACAAGGTTTTGGCTTATTATTGTGGCAGTGCTCTTTGCTGCTATTAGTGCTTACTACTATTTTAGGGTTATACAGGCCATGTATTTTAAAGAAGCTACCACTGTAGTAATAGATGAAAAAGAAATTACTAGAGGTTTTAAAATTACACTGGCTATTGCTGCGGTATTAATTATAGCCATTGGTATTTACCCAGAGTTTATTATTGGCTGGATGTATCATTAAAAAATAAGTTCATTTACAGATTATTTTAAGCAGGTTTGTAAGTTTGTAAATAAAACAGATCGTATGTTTTATATCTTTTACTACCAATTCGTTTTAAGTTGTACCCTAAACTCACCATAACAAATGACAGATATTAAAAATATTTTCATAACCATTATTTTATTCTTATCTGGTTCTTTAATAGCATATAGCCAAAATATCAATTGGGTTAAGTTCTCGAAAACGTTAGACAGTACTTCTTTTGCAAATCTAATAAATCCTCAAAAATATAATGTTGCTCTAAACAATTTAACTGATATCGAAAAATGGAATCAGGATACTAAAATAAATGGAGACAGTTTATTTAATTTATTATCAAATTGGAATAAGTACCCAGCACCCAAAAAAAAGGGGATTATTTGCGAGTACAAAATAAAATTAGATACAAATTACACAGTTCCATTTTTAGTTTATATCCCCAAAAATTACGATCCAAAACGAAAAACAACTTTGCTATTGTATTTTAAAGGAGGTTGGCTCTCAAGAAATAAAATACCAAAGGAATACGCCAAGGAAATTATAAATGACAATCCAACTTTTTCCTACTTAGACAAGTATAATGTAATTGAAATTTTTCCGGCATTAGAAAGTGACTTAATGATAAACTATAAATATGGTTACAAACATTTGGCAGGAATTGTTGCACAAACCAAAAAACTTTTTAATATAGATGACAACAAAGTTTTTTTAAGTGGCTTTTCTGACGGAGGAAAAACAGTTTATATGGCTGCAAACTTAACAGCAACAATGTTTGCCTGTTTTTACTCAATTAACGGAGCAATAATTAGTTCACCCTACTTTCCAAATTATACAAACAGACCAATCTATTCGTTTGTTGCAAGTAAAGACGAATTGAATGATTACAGGAGTATAAAAACAAAAGCAGATTATGTAAATAAAATTGGGGGAAGCTGGACATACAGAGAAATTCCAAATGAAGGACATAACTATTTTCCTTATGAGCAGAAAATCTTACCTATACTTTTTGAACATTTAATAAATACTAACAGAAATCCTTTATCAAATAAAATAGAATACAACAGGGCGTTTAACGACGACAATGATTTTAAGGGTATAGATTGGATTCAAATAAAAGTTAATTTAGATAAAAAACCAAATGAAATTCACAAAACAGACAGTGTTGAAACTTTTTGGGGAAGTGGAGAAAGTTATAACTACCGGTATGGTGCTAAAGTTGGACAATTAAAAGCTCGTTGTTTTGATAACACTTATTTTTTGACTACATCTCTTATTGATGAAGTAACTATTTATGTATCTCCTTTAATGATAAACTTAGATTTACCAATAAAAGTAATTTTAAATAGAAAAGAAATATTTAATGCTAAAGTGGAATATTCAAAAGAGTTTATGAAAGATAACTTTATGGACAACTTTGACAGAGGACAAATATTCATTAATAAAATTGTAGTAAAAGCAGATAATTAAATAAGTGTATTACATTTATATTCTCAAGAATTAAAATCTGGTACCTGCACTATTCTATTTGTAATAAAACTGCATTTTCTTGCTCAACAGCATTACCAAAGCCCAGCTTAGCCCCGATAGCAGTGTATGCCGGCCTTTGCGGCAGAAACGAATAGCGGGAAACAAATGTTCAACAATATTCCTTTGCTCTTGCTCCACGGCTTTCTAAACATCCTGCTATGCTACCGCCTGTACATTCATTGCTATATAATTAACGCATCGTATTATCTTTAAGTATACAAAAAAGAGTATGACGTACAAAGATTCACTTTCGCTTTCGTGGAAAAACGTAAAGAGCAATAAGCTTCGCACTGTTATTACAGTTATAATAATGGCACTGGGTATTTTTGCACTTATACTTATTATCACGGCCATAAAAGCAGCAAGCCTTGGCCTCACTAACAGCTTTAGTACAATGGGTGCAAATTCTTTTGGTATAAGGTACAAGGATAGAAATATAAATTTTGGTGGCGGCAGGCGCAGCAGTACTATAAAAACCAAAGCCGGGCTTGCACAAAAAAAATCTAACAACGGCTTGCCTATAAGTTACGATGAGGCAAGGGAGTTTAAAGAGCGCTTTAGTTTCCCTGGTACAAAAGTGGGCATTGCGCTACGGGGTGCAAATAATATCGTAGCAAATACGGCGAATAAAAAAACCAATCCCGATGTGAACGTAACCGGCGGCGATGAAAATTACCTGGAACTCAATGGATTTAAAATAGCTTATGGTAGAAATTTTCAGCCGGGCGAAGTAGAGGCAGGAAGAAATGTGTGTATGCTGGGAAGTGGGGTGGCACAAAAATTATTTCCGGAAAATAATGCTAAAGCGTTGGATGCTGTTATAAGTGTAGATCATATTCCATATAGGGTAATAGCCGTGCTGGAAGAAAAAACCAGCAGTGCTTTTTTTAATACTAGCCGTGTAGTTATTACAACCGTAAATAATATTCGCAGGCAATATGCCACGCAAACCTCATCGTATGCTATTGCAGTAATGGTTACCGATCTTAAACTGATGGATATGGCTGTAGGCGAAGCTACTGCTACATTTAGGCCGGTAAGAAAATTAGCTGTTACTGACGGCGAAAATTTTTTTATAGATAAAAGTGACAGCATTGCACAATCGCTTTTAAAAAACCTGGGCTTTTTAGAAAAAGGAACGATAGGCATAGCGTTCATTACATTAATAGGAGCTGCAATAGGCTTAATGAATATTATGCTTGTTGCCGTAAATGAACGCACCAAAGAAATTGGGCTCACCAAAGCTTTAGGCGCTACCAGAAAAGATATACGATCGCAGTTTTTATTTGAGAGTGTAATTATTAGTTTACAAGGTGCTGTAGTAGGTATAGTAGCAGGTATACTCGTAGGAAATATCGTAGCCATCATTTTTAAAACAGGCTTTGTAGTTCCGTATATGTGGGTAGGTATAGCAGTGGTGGTATGCAGTGCTGTAGGGCTTTTAGCGGGATTAATACCTGCCATAAAAGCAAGCAGGCTAGATCCTATTGTGGCACTGCGGTATGAGTAGTAAAATTTTGTACCTGCCACTAATACAAATTTATAAAAATATTTTTCCTATAAAATTTTGGCTCAGTTTCATTTATTGGGGAGTAGTTTTAAATTTGCTTAAAAAAGATATTTGATAAAGCCATTATAAGCCATATTCTACCCGAAGGGTTGTTAGCTCATTTTAGTATTAGAGAAGTTTTGTTGTTAGGCGATGTTCAAAGCAAAAAGATGTTTTTTGAGATTGGCCTTGAAGAAAATAACGAGATTTTAGTT
>JANXXM010000071.1 GCA_025350645.1 Ferruginibacter sp. | reverse complement strand
GTACAAGAGTGCGACGCCAATGCAGTTCCACATTGCTTCTTAGCCCGGACAATATTCTTATTGTACTAATAATATTTTGCCCTTTAATTGATTGCTTATTCCTATTATTTTTTTAATGGTTCTTTATTATTGCTTAACTCTTTATTGCCTTTTTATTTCTGCATCTTTCACTGCAATACTTTACTTCCTCCCAATTTTTCTGCCACTTTTTGCGCCAGGTAAATGGAAGGTTACAAACAATACAGATTTTTGTTGGAAGATGTAATTTTTTGTGGGCCATAACTCATGTAGTATTACTGTTGTGATTACAACTAATTACAGGAGAATGTTGTGGAGTTGCAATAGAAACTAATGAGCAGAAATGAAAACCTGTATGCACAGGCTTCTGAATACATCGATATTGCAAAAGCCTACCAGCCTTTGGAAATAGTCCCGTTCATGAGTCTTATAAAATACAGGTGCTTGTTCTCAAAATAATCAGGAAACTGCGCATCTTTTTTAAGCATCACTGGCTTGAAATTATAATCAGAAAAAACTCTAAAACCTTTATCATTCAGATGGGTTATTACATCCCCTGGATATTTTGTAACTAATTTTGTAAAAAGGTAGGTGCATTCAAATCCTTTAAATACTATGTCGGTGGCCTTGCCCTTGTATTTCTTTGTGTAGGCTGCATTTACCAGTTTGCTATAGGCATCCCATTTTCCATTAAAATAAGGCGTTGTAACATACACAGGAAAGTCTTCATACACGTCCTTCTTCAGTAACGCTTTAAAATTATCCCAGTTGGGCATACCTAATAAAGTAATGGGGTAAGATTCATGTAATTCAAAACAGGCAGCAGTGAGATTGGTGGCAAAAGTCTCATCGAGTGAACCGCCAATAATTACTGTTTGCCGGTTACTGTCAAGCCTGTTTTTTAATAAACCCGGTGATACGATGCTGTCAAAATTTAATGTTTGAATATCCAGTAATGGTTTGCCCTCCTGTCCGTTGATCATTTTAAAATAAGCGGCTACTTTATCTTCCTGCACTCCCTTCTGGCGGCATAGAAAAATTTTATCCGTACCATGATTTTGAATCAGGTAGCTGAAAATGGCCTCGCAGTGCGCTTTAAGCGTTGAATTTACAATTACCAGAAAAGGGTTATTGGTAACACCGCCATCGTTTGGATAGGTAGCAGAGATAAAAGGAATATTTTTAGCCAACGCAAAATCAGCCAGTTGTTTAAATTCAAAGTCTTTTACCGAACCGATGATGACATCAAATTGTTCTAATTTTTTATCTTTTATTAACTGAGCAATGGATTGCGTGTAAGATTTAGTGTCGTAAATAAAGGCTTCTATATTTTCCTTTCCGAGTTTCATTGAATCCAGTGCAATTTGTGCACCATGCACAAATTCAAGACCCGGTGTCATAAATTTAGGGATGGCATCTGTGTAGCGGATGGTGCCTGCAGATGTAAATATGGAATCCAGGTACATCGGAGCAAAAATTCCGACCCTGAAAGTTTTATAAACAGGTACAGAATCTTTTTGTGCAGTTGCAGACAAAGTAAAACAACAGTTGAAAAGGATAAATATAATCGCCGGTAACAAACCTCCTCTTCTGATTAACTTACTCATAATTTTAACTTTAACGAAATCATTTTAATGTCTGATATAGGATTTCTGATGTCTGATGGGTTTCAAATTGTTATTTCCTTAAATTACTGCTGACTTTTTACTGTTAAAAAATCAGGCATCATACATTGAAAAATTTATTCCCATTCAATAGTAGCCGGAGGCTTGCTGCTGATATCATATACCACCCTATTTATACCCTTTACATTGTTGATGATCTCGTTAGAGATATCTGCTAAAAATTCGTACGGTAAATGGGCCCAATCTGCCGTCATACCATCTACAGAAGTTACCGCTCTCAATGCCACAGTAAACTCATATGTTCTTTCATCTCCCATTACCCCTACCGTTTTTACCGGCAGTAAAATCGTACCCGCCTGCCACACTTTATCATAGAGGTTATATTTTTTTAGAAGAGCTGTATACAAAGCATCTGCCTCCTGCAATAATTGTACCTTGTCTGCTGTTACTTCTCCCAAAATTCTTATTGCCAGCCCGGGGCCAGGAAAAGGATGCCTGCCCAGCATCTCTGCAGGTATACCCAGTTCTGCACCAATTTTTCTTACTTCATCTTTAAACAGCGAACGCAACGGTTCAACAATTTTTAAATTCATTTTTGCTGGCAGGCCACCCACATTGTGGTGCGATTTTATAGTAACTGATGGACCATGTACCGATGCACTTTCAATTACATCTGGATAAATAGTGCCTTGCCCCAGGTAAGTAATGTTTGTGAGTTTTTTTGCTTCATCATCAAATACATCTATAAAACTACTGCCTATTGCTTTTCGTTTATCTTCTGGTAATACTTTACCGGCAAGGCTTTCGTAGAATCTGTCTGACGCATCTACCCCTTTTACATTAAGGCCAAGTTGTTTGTAAATAGCCAGTACTTCTTCAAATTCATTTTTGCGCAATACGCCGTTGTTTACAAAAATGCCAAATAAATTATTACCAATAGCTTTATGCAGCAAAGTAGCAGCTACTGTACTGTCTACACCACCGCTAAGCCCCATTACCACACGGCTGCTACCCAGTTGTTCTTTTAAAGCAGCCACTGTTTCTGTTATGAAATGGGCTGCTGTCCAGTCTTTTTTGCAGCCACATATCTTTACCAGAAAATTTTCTATCATTTTTTTTCCTTCTGCAGAGTGGTATACTTCCGGGTGAAACTGTAGCCCAAAAACAGAATGAGCCGCTTCGTTCTTAAAAGAAAATGCTGCTACCGGAATACTATCTGTATCTGCCAGTAATTCAAAATTTTCCGGTAATACTTTTATAGTATCGCTATGGCTCATCCATACCTGCGATTGTGCAGGCACGCCTTCTGTAAGATCGCTTTTGGCCACAAGGTTAAGCATTGCCCTGCCATACTCCCGCTTATTGCTTTTATCTACTAACCCACCATATAATTTTGCCGTAAGTTGTGCACCATAGCAAATACCCAGTACAGGTACTTTTTTTGCAATTTCTTTTATATCTGCCATTGGCGCATCTTCATCATTTACGCTACAGGGAGAGCCGGATAAGATTACTCCTTTTAATGTATCATTAAATACAAAGCTTTTGCTGAAGGGTATAATTTCGCAGAAAACATTGGCTTCTCTTACTACACGGGCAATAAGCTGTGTGTATTGAGACCCAAAGTCCAGTATTAATATCTTGTCTGTCATAAATGCCGCAAATGTAAACGAATATTAAATTTCTGCCTTATTTATTAAAATCTTTATTGTTTTTAAAGAAGTGTTTCTGCTACACGTTTAAGCCGATGTTTGCTTAATTATTAAAATTGAACCTTTAACCCGTAATTTTATTTTCTAAAACTACTTTACATGAAATACATTTCTATCCTTTTTTGCGTATTGTTATTTACCGCCTGCAGGTATTCTAAAAGAGGCAGTGGCAATATTGTAACCGAAACCCGCAAAACATCCAACTTTACAGCAATAGACGCCGCTGGCCCTATACATGTGCAAATAAAAAAAGGTACAGCACAGTCTGTAACCGTGCAGGCAGATGATAATATTATGAGATTGGTAGAAACTACTGTGACTGGAAATACACTAAACATAAAACTGCGGAAGATAAATAATCTGCGTAATGCAACGATAAATGTAACCGTGGTTGTAACAGAATTTACAGAAGCCAGTGCCAGCGCCTCTGCAGAAATAAAATCTGAAGAAACTATTGGCAGTGATAGTAAAATAAATTTAACTGCCAGCAGCGCAGCAAAAATTGAAGTGAAATTAAATGTACCCGCTGTAAATGTCAATGCTAGCAGCGGTGCAGATATAGACCTTGCGGGCAATACAAAAAATATACAAGCCGAAGCCAGCAGTGGGTCTCAAATAAATGCTGCAGCATTAAAGGCAGAAAATGCAAAAGGGAATGCCAGCAGCGGAGCCGATATAAAACTTTTTGGGAGCGTAAGTATTGATGCTAGTGCCAGCAGTGGCGGTCAGGTAAACTATACAGGAGGTGCTGCCAATGTAATTAAAAATGTGAGCAGTGGTGGTGGTGTTAATGAGCGTAATTAATTATGTTTAAGTTTTTTGCAATTCACTATTTAAATATATAGATGAAGCATATCAATATTTAAAATCCCCGTTGTTCATCAACGGGGATTTTTTAAATAAAATATACAAATAACCCTTAACTCATTTCTGTAAAATATTTATGAAAATAAGGAATGGTTTCTATGCCTTTGTAATAATTTTCTACATTAAATTTTTCATTGGGGCTATGAAGGTTATCACTATCTAAACCAAACCCCATAAAAATTATTTTGATACCGAGCTCTTTTTCAAATAAAGCACAAATAGGAATACTGCCACCGCCTCGCACGGGTATAGGAGCTTTGCCTAAAGTAGTTTCTATAGCTTTGGATGCAGCCCGGTAACCATTGCTGTCAATGGGTGTCATGTACGGTTCTCCGCCATGGTGTAAGGTAGCTTTCACTGTTACATTAGCCGGTGCAATTTTCTGTAAATGATCAATTAACAATGAAGTCATTTTATCAGTGCCCTGGTTGGGTACCAGCCTTGCAGATATTTTTGCATAAGCCTTGCTTGGAAGCACTGTTTTTGCACCTTCGCCAGTGTAGCCACCCCATATTCCGTTTAATTCTAGTGTAGGCCTTATGCCTGTTCTTTCATTTGTTGTATACCCTTTTTCGCCCCATACTTCTTTTATGCCAAGGTCTTTTTTAAATTCATCTTCATTATAGGGCGCTTCTGCCATCAATGCTCTTTCTTTTTCTGTAGATACTACTACATCGTCATAAAAACCGGGTATAGTGATATGGTTATTTTCGTCGTGTAATGATGCTATCATTTTTGCAAGTATAGTTATAGGATTTGCCACAGCACCACCATATACGCCACTATGCAAATCTCTGTTTGGGCCCGTTACTTCTACTTCAATATAACTTAATCCACGTACACCTACATCAAGGCTTGGGCTTTGCAGGCTTATCATAGCAGTATCGCTTATCAGCACCACATCTGCTTTTAAAAGTTCTTTATGGCTTGCTACAAACTTGCCCAGGTTGGGAGATCCTACCTCTTCTTCACCTTCTATACAAAATTTAATATTGTTTTGCAGTGTGTTTGTTTTTACCAGAATTTCCAATGCTTTTACATGCATGTAAAACTGGCCTTTATCATCGCAACTGCCGCGGGCAAATATTTTTCCGTCTATAATCGTTGGCTCAAAAGCCGGGCTGTTCCACAACTCTAGTGGCTCAGCAGGTTGCACATCATAATGGCCATATACCAATACTGTAGGTTTTGATGGATCAATAATTTTTTCGCCATACACAATCGGGTGTCCTTCGGTGCTGTAAATTTCTACCGTATCTGCTCCTGCTTCTATTAATCTTGTTTTTACGGCTTCTGCGCAGGTTATCATATCTGCCTTATGTGCTGTTTTTGCGCTCACGCTGGGTATACGCAGGAGTTCCAGTAATTCATTTAAAAATCGTTCTTTGTTTTCATTCTGGTAATCTTTCCAAACACTCATAATAAGTTGGTTTAATTAATATAAAATTATGTGTAAAAATAGAAAATTTAAAGGGGATTAGAAAAGGAATATCGCAGAGAAATAATAATTAATCCCTATTGTTACTGGCGTAGATATTAAATTTGTTTTGTAAATGAGGGTGATAAAAAGACATAAAGCCGAAAAAAGAAAAATTAATAATAAATAAATGCACAATGGATAATTATTGTCTTATTTTAAGATTTTTTTGGCATCTATATTAATAAACCTCCTTACATTTGTTCTATGATTGTTTGTTAATCTATCAGCCTTTGTATAGTTTCTTTTTGTTTTAAAAAGTTGCTATGCAAAGGCTGAGTCAATTAAAGGAAATGCTGATTATTAAACAGCAGAAAAACGCTTTTGTACATAATCCCAGTTTACCACGTTCCACCAGTTTTCTATATAATCTGCACGTTTATTTTGATATTTTAAATAATAGGCGTGTTCCCATACATCTAAACCCAAGAGGGGAAAACCTTTGATATCGCCTACATTCATTAAAGGATTATCCTGGTTGGGCGTGCTTCCTATTTTTAACGCTTTAGTATTATCAATATATAGCCAGGCCCAGCCGCTGCCAAACCTGTTTTTGCCTGCGTCTGTAAACTGTGTTTTAAAAGCTGCAAAAGAACCAAAACTTTTTTCGATACCGGTAAGTAAAGTGCCTGCAGGTTTATTATCAGGTGTTTTAGATTTCATACTTTGCCAAAACATTTCGTGGTTATAATGCCCGCCGGCATTGTTTCGCATTTTTACAGAAAAGGAATTTATTTTTCCCAATATTGTTTCTACGGTTGTACCTGCTGCCACCGCTTCTGCAACTGCGGCTTCTTTAAGTGCTTTGCTGTAAGCTGCTGCATGTTTGCTATAATGAATTTCCATAGTTTGTGCATCTATCACATTTTCCAGGGCATTGTAAGTATATGGCAGGAGTTGCTGGTCAAAACTGGTGTTAAACGAAGCAGGTATCATCATTGTTTTTGGGCCTGCACAGGATTCTAATAGTGAAGAGCCGCCTGCCATTGCAATGGTAACTGCTGCAGTACCCTTAATAGTATTGGCAATAAATTTTCTTCTTCCGTTATGTGGTTGTTGTTGCATGTTATAAATTTAGACGTTGATAATTTCTTTTTTTTGTTTTGCCGGTAGCAGCGAAACAATTTTTCTAAAAAACCTCCCATAAAATTCTTTATTAAATAGCTGAGAATCGTGCATGGCTTTGTAAGTAAAGAATAATCCTACAGGGGTTAATGTAATTACTGCAAGCCACATGCCAAGCCATGGTGTAACAAGCCCGTTCCTTGCAAACTTTTCTCCAAACATATTAAGCAGGTGAAATAATAGAAAAAAAACAATGGCTACCACCAATGGCAAACCCAACCCACCTTTGCGTATAATAGAACCAAGAGGCGCACCAATAAAAAACAATACCATACATGCTAAAGAAAATGCCCATTTTCTATGCCATTCTATTTTTGTAAAAATAATATCATTTTCTTTTATAGTGATATCAGCCTGGCTCATCATAATTAAATTTTTCAATTCGCTTGCTTTGGCCAGGGCAGATTGTTCTATTACCAACTTTAAACTATCCGGAAAAAGATTGCCTTTAGTAGAACCTGCTGTATCTTTTATTGTTGCTAAAGTTTTTTTATTTATTACGAGGGAAGCATCAAAGTTTTTGCTGTAAGTACGCACCGCACTATCTTTTGTTTTAACCATACTATCCAGGTTTTTACTAAGCTGCCTTGCACTAAGCATTTTTATATTGCTTCTCAAAGAACTGTCGTTGCTGTTTTGTTTTTGCAATACGCTTATGTCAAAGAGTTTTTTAAATTCTCTGAACTGAAGCCGTACATACTCTGTTGCGGTATCGCCATAGTTGCCTTTTTCCTGGTAGCGGTTGCCGTTGGTTAGGTTAAATTCCAGAAAATTTTTATCGGAAGATACACTCATTTTTCCTTCTTTGGAAATAATGGTATTATCCTGCAGTTGGTTCCCGCCTTCATAAATCAATACTCCACTAAGAGATTTTCCATCTTTAGCTTTTTTTTCTACCCGTATAGAATACCCCTGTAACTGGTTATAGAATACGCCTTCCTGCAAATCGAAGGCAGGTTTTTTTGCAAGAATATCCTGGTAGAGGGTATAAAATTTTAAATTGGAATAAGGAATTACATAATTGGAAAATAGAAAAGTAATAAAACACAATACGGCTGTAACCCATACAAGCGGCCGCATAAAACGTAATAAAGAAATGCCCGAGGATTTTATAGCTACGAGTTCAAAACTTTCGCCCAGGTTGCCAAACGTCATTATAGAAGATATCAAAATGGCAATGGGCATAGCCAGCGAAGAAAGGGTGGCACTTGCATATCCCACAAATTGCAGGATGGTAAGCAGGTCCAGCCCCTTGCCCACCAAATCGTCAATATACTTCCATAGTGTTTGCATGGTAAGCACAAAAAAAGCAATAAAAAAAGTAACAACAAATGGTCCGAAGAAAGATTTGAGTATGAGTTTATCTAATTTTTTTATCATTGCAAAAATGCACTGTTTATGTTTAAACGATTATCTTTTCAGCATGAATATATACACAAAAGTAATGCTTTCTGAGAGCGAACTTGCTATTGCCACAGATAGCAATATTATTTTAACGAAGCTTGCAATAATGAACAAAGCGGCAATGCTTTTTAAGGAACAGATGCCTTTTATAGATAAAGAATTTGCGACTATAGTAAACGAGTATTTTATAAAGATTGCAGCGCCAAAAGTTACTAAAGGAGAAAATTATAAAAGCCTGCCTTATATCATTTTTGACTACCCCGCAATATTTTCAAAAAAAAATATTTTTGCGTTGCGTACTATGTTCTGGTGGGGAAATTTTATAAGTATCACACTGCATGTTTGTGGTGAATATAAAAGGCATTTTGAAAAAACAATAATTAAAAACCTGGTGCAAAATAATGAAGACATTTTTATTTGTATAAATGAAAATCAGTGGCAGCATAATTATGATAATAATAATTATATATTGTTTTCTGCTCTTAGCCAGGAGCAAAAAGAAAGCATAAGCCAAAAAGATTTTATAAAAATAGCTTTGATATATAAACTGCATCATTGGAATATGATGCAGCAGTTATTACCCTGTGGGTATAAAAAAATAAGAGAGGTTTTGAAAGCTTAGTATGGGACTAACTGCCTACTCTGTGAAAAAGTTCCTTTACCTGGTACTCCCATAACTGGGTTTGGTCTTTTATTTCTTTTTTTTCTGCAAAGTCAGAAATGATAAGAATTGTCTGGTTGGTAACCTCCGATTTTTCTATTCTAAATTCGAAGTATTCATCTTTTGCACCGTGTGTCCATCTAAAGCGTATAAAATGATTTTCTTCTTTGTCTAATAATTCTGCTTTTTCTTCTGTTCCATTCCAGCTAAAAGAATAAAAGCCATCCCGGTCATCTACCTGTTCTGCAAACCACTCTTGCAAGCCAGACCCAGTACTTAAAAAATCGTACAAAATAGCAGGAGAGCAGCGTACTGGATATTCCAGCGTGTATAAAATTTTTTTACTCATCTCTTTATTATTATATCCTTCAATACTGCAATTATAATCCAAAAAGTAACGTGAAAATTTTTTAATTTGCTTATTTTAAAACATTATGCTAAAATTCCTGATCAGGTAAATTTTGCAAACCATTTTTTAATAAGAAAATTCAATAGGTATCAATAGATTTTTTACCGAAATTTGCCCAAATTAAAAATAATTTTAATGGCTATCGATATTAAAGTACCTGTTGTAGGGGAAAGTATTAGTGAAGTAACATTGATAAAATGGCTTAAAAATGATGGCGAGTGGGCAAACAGAGATGAAGTAATAGCAGAACTGGAAAGTGAAAAAGCCACTTTTGAAATAAATGCAGAGCAGGCAGGTATTGTAAAGCAAGTTGCAAAAGAAGGCGATAATCTCTCTATTGGAGATTTGGTATGCAGTATTGATACAGATGCGGTAAAGCCCGAAGCTGCTACTGCTACTGAACCTACTGATGTAAAAAATGCCGATGAAAAGCTCGAAGTAGCAAAACCTGCAGCTGCAGCCACTGCAATAACTACCTCGCCTGCAGCCAATGCAGAAAATATAAAAGCCACACCCGTAGCCGCAGCTATTATTGCCGATAAAAAAATAGACAGTAAAACAATAACTGCTACAGGTGAAAACGGCAAAATATTTAAACAGGATGTACTTGCAGCTCTGGCAAACCCGGGCAGGGCAATAGGTGCAGCCATCAACAGCCGCAATGAACGGCCAGAAAAAATGAGCAACCTGCGTAAAACTATTAGCCGCAGGCTGGTAGAAGCAAAAAATACAACAGCCATGCTTACTACTTTTAATGAAGTAGATATGACTGCTATAATGGAACTTAGAAAAAAATATAAGGATAAATTTAAAGAGCAGCATGGTGTAGGGCTGGGGTTTATGAGTTTTTTTACGAAGGCATGCTGCTATGCCCTGCAAAAATTTCCTACAGTAAATGCATATTTAGACGGCGAAAATATTTTGTACCACGATTATTGTGATATATCTATAGCCGTAAGTGCACCGAAAGGACTGGTGGTGCCTGTAATACGTAATGCAGAAAGCCTGAGCATGGCGGGCGTGGAGGCTGCAGTAATAGACCTTGCCACAAAAGCAAAAAATAATAAACTTACAATGGAGGAAATGACGGGCGGTACTTTTACCATTACCAATGGTGGTATTTTTGGAAGTATGATGAGTACGCCCATTATAAATATACCTCAAAGTGCTATACTGGGC
Source organism: Ferruginibacter sp. (assembly GCA_025350645.1). Classification (GTDB taxonomy): domain Bacteria; phylum Bacteroidota; class Bacteroidia; order Chitinophagales; family Chitinophagaceae; genus Ferruginibacter. The sequence goes on along the minus strand of JANXXM010000071.1, from coordinate 33,033 downwards.
ATGCACAATATTTTGGAGCGCCCAATGGCTCTAAACGGGCAGGTAGTTATAAAACCTATGATGTACCTGGCACTAAGTTACGACCACAGAATTATTGATGGAAGAGAATCAGTAGGGTTTTTGGTAACGGTAAAACAGTTGCTGGAAAACCCTTCTTTACTGCTGTTTGGTAAAGACCCGTTGGAAGCATTGCTGGAAATTAACGGATAATTTTTTTAATATTTAATGTAGGTCTTTTCGTTTTTCGCCTGGCTGTATTTTATGTAATAAATATTGTATGAATATTATTTTAAAATTCGTTTGCATAAGATTTTAAAAAATAAAATCAACATAAAACGGGTGAAGTAGTTTATGCAACAGCCCTAACTTTACCCCATGAGCCGCCACCATTCCCACATTGCATCTGCTATAAAAATTATAGATACCTGTAAAGCTGGTGAACCGCTGGCTCATCATTTAAAAAAGTTTTTTGCGGCAGATAAAAAGTACGGTTCAAAAGACAGAAAAGCTATTTCATCTCTTTGTTATAATTTTTACAGGTTGGGAAAAGCACTGCCAGCATGCAGTATAGAAGAAAGAATACTGGCTGCGGTATTTCTTTGTAACACAGAAGGCAATGAATTGCTTGCTGCCTTACAACCGGCTTACCATGAAAAAATTAAACTGGGCTATGCACAAAAATGTAGTTTCCTGAGAATAAATGAAGATGAATTATTTCCGTTTTCTTCCGGCCTAAGTGAGCAGATAGATAAAGGCCGTTTTATAAAATCTTTTTTGCATCAGCCCCTATTTTACCTGCGCTTGCGGCCGGGCAAGGCATTAAAAGTGCAGGAAAAACTTACTGCTGCAAATATTGCATTCACCGAAATAACCAATAATTGCATAGCCCTGCAGCCAGCAATAAAAATTGAAGAACTGCTTACAATAAATAAAGAAGCCGTAGTACAAGATCGAAGTAGCCAGCAGGTTTTTAATTTTCTTTTACAGGATGATATTTATTTACCTGCTCACGTAAATGCCTGGGATTGCTGTGCAGCAAGCGGGGGTAAATCTATTTTATTGTACGATATACTACAGGGCAATGTTCAGTTTACAGTTACAGATATAAGAGAAAATATATTACATAATCTAAAAAACAGGTTTGCAGATGCAGGCATAAAAAAATACAAATCTTTTGTAGCAGATTTATCGCAGAATGCTACAGCATTATTTGCAGATAAGTTTGATCTTATTATCTGTGATGCACCCTGCACAGGCAGTGGTACATGGGCACGTACACCGGAACAGGTGGTTTTTTTTACTGAAAATCAAATAAAAATCTATGCACAACAACAGGAAAAAATAGCATCATCTGCATTGCAATATTTAAAAGATGGTGCACTTTTTTTCTACATAACCTGCTCTGTATTTGCGCAGGAAAATGAGGACATAACAGCACAACTACTAAAAAAAAATACTCTAACATTGCTGCATAGTGAATATATAGAAGGGTACGATATGGCTGCGGATACCATGTACGTGGCGGTAATGAAAAAGTAGGATTTTTCTTTTTCAACCTTTTATTGAAAGGACAATGATTTAGATGGCAAACCAATATTTTTAGAACAAAGTAGAAGATGGAAGTATTAGAAGCAGTTTTCTACTTTATTCGTTTGGCTTCTTTTTTATTTCCATTCTGTAATAGATATAATTTGACTATTCAGCTTTTTCATTTTGTTCAAATTGAATTTTAGCTAATGAAATAGATGATGTAATAAAAATATAAAGGAAGGTAGTTTTGCTACGACTAAATTTTTATTCTCCCGGATGATATTTTCGCTCCATATTTTTCAACACATCTTCTTTATAAAATAATACTTCTTTAAATTTCCCCTTTGTATACATTTCTAACTGGTCAGTAAAGTGTGGAGATGAAGCATTGCCACTATTGCCACCCGCTAATAATGATTTGGCTTTTATTTTTTCTCCAAATTCTACTGCACATACAAAACTATTGCCAGCTACGCCATATCGTTTTTTTGTGCCTTCATAATAGCTACTATTGTAAGAAGGCAGCATACCCCAAACCGCAGATGCAAAAGCAACCGGATAGCTGGGTTCATTATCATTATACTGCTGGTTAACATTTGATGAAATTCTTTGGTAACGATTAATTTCGCCCCATGCCACCTGCCACTTGCCCCATTTATTTTTTAATTCGGTCACAACTTCTAATAATGGCAACAGCATTTCTTTTGTAGTGGCTATGGCTGAAAATTTTTTAGTAGCTGCTACTAAATCAGGTTGCTTTTCGTTACTATAAATTGTACGAATAGCTGCATTTAATTTTTGTGCCCATTCTATTGCAAGTGTAGTAGCTATTGAATTTTCTGCTACACGATAATCCCAGTTTTTTAAAATTTCTATTGGCTCTTTTAATGCTATAAATAAACTATCGCCAGGTAAAATATTTTTTTCATAATTTTTTATAAGTGCAGGAATTAATATTTCGAATGCACTCAAATAAGTATCGTAACCGGTAGCAATTGTTTTATCAATGGTAAAATTATTTTGAGTATTTAATAATTTTGCTGCATTAATACCACGAAAATTTTCTTCATCTGGCGCCATGTAATTTGGGTAATTTTCTATACCGGATTCTGTAAATTTTTTCGGACTGCTCGCTCCTGAAACAGTGAAGGGTGTGGAGTTGCAATTTTGTATATATCCGCTGGCCGGGTTATACACATGCACAATATCATCCAGTGCATGCAATCCTGTCCATTCTGTTGCTGTTATTGATCCATCCACTGGTTTACTCCAGTCTATTTTTTTATCTCTGCGGGGTATATAATCGCCATGCCAGTAGGCAATATTGCCTTTATCGTCTGCAAATACCGTATTGTTAGAAGTGTTGCCATGCATATCCATATTTTTTTTGTAATCTTCCAAATCTTTTGTTTTGGTACGCAAAAAACTTTGCATCAAGCTATTTAATGATCGGTTATACCCATGCACACTTATCCATTCATTGTTTTTGCTGCCCATAATTGGCCCATGATGTGTGTAATAAGTAGTAACAATTTTTGTTTGTATAGTCTTTCCTTTTTTGTATCGCAGTGCCATTAACTTTTCCGTTACCGGCAATAATTTTTTATCGTATTCATAAAATAACTTACCATTTTTTTTCATCATTTTTTCAATGTACATATCAGATACATCAACTGCACTGCTGGTATGCATCCAGCCGCAATGCTCATTAAAACCCTGGTACACGAAAAATTGCCCCCAGGTAACTGCACCATATACATTTAAACCTTCATTGCTTGTTACATGCACTTCTGGCCTAAAATAAAATGTTACGTGCGGGTTAATGTATAAGATTGCATGGCCAGATGCCGTTTTGGAAGGCGCAATGGCAAAGCCATTAGAACCAGTGGTATTTTCTTCAAACAGGTTTGCTTTTGCAACAATCGGAGTCTTGCCATCTAAATAAAAATTATTTACATCGGCTTCTGTAATACTGCCAGTACTTATGGCACCAATGCTACCATCCGTCCAAAGTAGCGGATACCATGGCTTAAAGCGAGAAAGTAATATTGGTTTCGTTATTGGATTTTTATACAAATAAAAATTTATGCCATCTGCATAAGCATTCAATAATTTTTTTAACCAATCCGGAGATTTTTTGTAATCGGCCACAGCATCTGCAGAGTCAATAATGAGTTTGATATACAAATCATTTTGTAAAAATGCTTCGCCTTTTATTTCTGCCATACGACCAAGCTTTTCAATATAATTAAGCTCCACTCTTTTAAAATCATCTTCGCATTGTGCATACAATAAACCAAAAACTGCATCGGCATCCGTTTTACCATAAATATGTGGTACGCCATAGTTATCACGAATAATGGTAACGTTTTGCGATTGCTTTTGCCAGCGGGCAATTTCTGATGCAGAAAAGTGTTGTGCTGTTAATTGTAAAGGAAATAATAAGAAGAAGAAATATTTTTTCATAATTTATTTTTTTACGGTGTGAAAGTAAGTTTCTTTCTGTAACTCCTCAATCGTTTTTGTACCTGGGCACAGAGAATTTATTAAAATATGAAATTTGAAGATGATTTCAGGAATGCATTATTTTAAAAAGCATTGGAGCTGTCAGCATTATTGCTTTCTCAGCAGTTGGTCCGGCTATTTGTAGTAGTGCCGCATCAATCACTATAATAATTTAAACCTTTTTATTTGCGGCAGCTACTACTGTTCATCCGGCAGCTTTTCATTATGGTACTCTTCTTTAACTTTTAGCGATATGCAGATTGCGAAATTGTACAATAGCTTAAATCTTCAATAAAAAAAGTGTATTAATTTTTTAATTACACGTTTAATTAATTTGGTTCAAATAATTTATCCATTGTTATTTCATTGTCTATTTCTTCTAAATAATATTCGTTTCTTAAAGCAGGGTAAGTGGTTAGCAAAGTATTAAACGTTACTTTTTTTATTTGTGTAGCCTGTTTAAAAATGGTTTTTTTTAATCGCAATTGAGCCGCATAATTTTTTGTAATAGCAAAATTTTCTTTTGTAAATTTTGCTTCGCAAAGGTTAATGGTTTGATCGGCTCTGTCAATAATCATATCTATCTGGCAGCCGGGCAGCGTTTCATTTCCTTTAAATAGCCACGAACTTGTAGTACTGTAAACGCCAGCTATTCCTAAAGCTTTTTTTATCTGGCTAATGTGCATCATGCAAATATTTTCAAAAGCATATCCGCTCCATGCTGTAAATGTGCTTTTGTTAGATAACTGCTGCCAGGTTCCCTTGCCGCCACCCTTATTTGTTTTTATAAATTTTAAATAAAAAAGAGAATATAAATCGGTCAATTTATAAATAGCGGTTTTCTTTTTATTAATAAGCGGTTCGTAAAAAGAAATAAAATCGCACTCTACCAGCTCTTCTAAACTTCTGGATAAAGAGGCCTCACTCAATTTTGTTTTACGGGCTATATCTGCTCTTGGCATTCCCTGCGGCTTTATTGCCAATGCTTCTATAATTTTAATATGCTGGTCTGCATTTTTAAAAAGCGAATGATATAGTTGCGAGTACTCTTCGTTTAATAAACCCTTTGGCGAAAAACAAATAGCATCTATCAATTGTGTGGCACTTTTACCTTTTGTTATTTCTTTCAGGTAAAATGGAATACCACCCATTGCCATATAAATTTCTATTATTTGAAACTGTGTTAGTTTTACGCCTAGTGTATTTATAAACAATGCTGTTTCCTGTAAATTAAATGGCAATAATTTCATTCGCTGCGTTATCCTGTTATATAAACCACCTCTTGCATTAATTAATTTCTTTTTTATCCACGAGGAGGCTGAGCCACATGCTATCAATAAAATATTATCCATAGCAGAAACATGCTGATTCCAAAAATATTCTAACGCCGAAATGAAATTAGATTTGGATCCATCCAGCCATGGCATTTCATCTATAAATACCACATGTTTCAATTTTCGCTTAGGCAGGGCTTTTAAATATTGTACCAAATAATTAAATGCGTCCTGCCAGGTTGATGGTGTTGCTATTCGTTTTTTAGTGTTCGTTTTTTTTAGGTATTCGTCAAAAAAATTTTTAAGTTGTTCTTCTTTTGAGCCATCCCTTGTGCCTGTAAAATCAAATACAATATTATTTTTTAAGTGTTGCCTTATTAAAAATGTTTTACCTACTCTTCTTCTGCCGTATACTGCCAGAAACTCTGCAGTGCCCGACGATAACATGCTATTCAGTTTTTCTGTTTCGTGTTCCCGGCCTATAAGTTTAGTTTTCGTTTCCACTTTTATATTTTATACTTGGAGAAATGTGCTCAAAAATAGTACATTTCTCCAAGTATAGTAAAATTATATTTGGAGAAATCGATATAAAAATAACACATTTCTCCAAGTATAGTATTTAATGTGTTATCTTTTCTTCAACTGCTTATCTAATTATTTTACTGCCACTAATTATATTTTTTATTTTTCTTTGCCAATTTTGGGGTACCCCTGTGCATTGTTTTATGGTGGAGGTTATAAATAATAATGCAATACAAATCAAAAACAATACCTGCCTGTATAAATACAAAATAAATTCTAGCATGACTTTTGCCAAGTATGCCAAAACTAAATTATACAATTAATGAAAACACTTGTTATCGCCTTTTCTTTTTCATTGGTTATGATGTCTTGTAATTCAAAAAAGAATGATGCTGCTGCAAAGGACGATAAAACGGCTTTCAAACAAACAGCTAATGAAATTACAGATGAAGTTACTTTCGGTTTTATGCTCGGCGGCATGTATCCCGCCGGTGGTTTTGGTGGTGTAGCCAATACCATGCAGCAGGTTAATAGCGAAATAACAGCCGATAAGGGTACGCCGATATACCTGGATGAAATGCAAAAATCTTATTTGCATACGTTTAGTTATCCTTTTGATGAAACCCCAAAAGCCGGAACTATAAGCATGTTAAAAACGATGTGGGAAATTAGCGACAAAACAAGTTTAGACAAGCGCCTTGCAGAACTAATTGACGATAAACACAGCAGGGCGTGGGATCTTGCCCGTTATGCAAACCTTATAAATCTTGCAACATGTGCAGGCATAATTACAAAACCAGAAGGAAATGAATTCATAAAAAAAATAGTTCCTATTGCAAAAAAGAATTATGATAATTGGGATGTGTACATGAAAGATTATAATGTAGGGCGTAAAAAATGGTCGCCGGAAGATAAAGATGAATTAGGTTATGAAAAAGCTTCTACAGAATTGCTTACCACCAAAAATAGTATTTACGAACACCTAAAATTATAAGAACAATTTTATTAATTACTTTAAATGAGGGCTGGCAATTTTTTAAGTAAAATTCATAGTGCATCAACTAAAGTTAAGTTCTCTCTAAACTATATTATTAATATGGTAAGCGATCGACGTACATTATTTACAAATCAATTTTTGTTGAATTAGGATTTTAAAATCCAAATTGATTAATGGCCGATTTGGGAGGCATTCAAATCTTATCTTTACTAAAAAAATTCTAATATTTTCAATGTAAATTCTTACAAATCTCTTTCTTTAAATAAATTTATCTCCAACAAATCTCAACATCATATACCCCTTCTTTAATTACATCAAAACATAAATATTCCTTTTAAAAAAAGCATTTATTTCACCACTCTCTCCACCCATACTTTTTTTCCATCTGCAAAAACGCTAATAAAATAAACGCCACGACTTACAGAGGTTACATCTATATGTTGTATTTGTGCGCCTGGTTGCTGCGGGTAGGTTTTGCTGTAAAGCCTTTGCCCTGCTGCGTTTCGTATAATAATAGTTATGGTGGTTGCTGTGCTGCGGCTCACCGCAACGGCTATAGTATTTACCACCGGGTTGGGAGATATTTTTATTTCGTTGGGCGGATTACTGCATAAAGTCGTAACGGGTACCACAATATCATCTGCATAAAAACTGGTATCGCCGGTTATATCTATTTTTACCCGGTAGCTGTTATTGCCTGCTGCTGCGGTAATAAGGTCATCAGTAAAAATAATATCTTTCTGTAAAAAATTGCCGCTGCCGGTTATCGTTTTAAAATTACTGTAAGTCGTTTCGTTGTTTCCTTTCTTTTCTATAATTACATTCATCGTTTTATCAAACTTTAGTTTTAATAAAAATGATGCGGTACAATTATTTGTGCTTACCTGGCGGCTATACGATTTTTTTTGCAGCAACACAAAAGCCTTTTTCATATCGGGTATGCCATAGCCAATAAGGGTATCGGGGTTTGCCGCACGGCTTGCAGCTTGCTGCATGGCATTAAGCACATCCATATTGCTATATTCTGGAAAAGCCTGCATTAAACAGGTGGTGAGCCCTGCCATATTGGGGGTAGCAAAAGAAGTGCCGTTGCCAAAGCTGGGGTCGCCATTAATATTTGCTACTACAGCTCTTAAACCCACGGCTGCTACATTTGGTTTTACCCGCCCATCGCTGCTGTAGCCATGGCTGCTAAAACCTGCTACGTTTCTTAGCGTATCTACAGCGCCTACAGCCATTACACTATCGCCATCGCTGGGTGTGGTAAGGTATCGCCAAGGTCTTTGCCCTTCGTTTCCTACAGCAATAACCATCATTATTCCTTTTTTTGCAGCCAGGTCTGCAGCCCTTGCACTTATGGTAGTGTTGCCATTCATATCTGCGTAAGTATAGTTAGTGGCAGGGTTGTCAAACTGGTTGTACCCGAGAGAGGTGGAAGTAATATCCACACCAGTGCTGTCTGCTTTTTCCAGCCCGGCAGCAAAGTTTTGTTCTTCTATCTGCGTTTCGCTAAACACATCTTCTGTTCTGTATAAATAAAAAGAAGTGCTGGGTGCGGTACCCACAAAACGACCGGGCATATTTGCCGCAATAGTGCTAAGGCACTGCATTCCGTGGGTATCATCTTCATTTACACTTTGCTCATTGGCTACAAAATCCCATGTGCCGAGTATCTGGTTATTGTTTCTTGCGCTATCAAAAGTGCGTAGGGTTTGGTAGTGATAAAAGCCTGCATCCAGTACCGCCATTTGCATGCCCGTACCTGTAAACCCATGGTTGTGCAAGAATGCGCCCTGGTGTAAATACACCTGCCCGTGCGATAAACCGTAGTTATATACATCTGTGCCCATAGCACCGGCAGGAGAGCCATCGGATGTTTTTTGGATATCAATAATGCCCAGTTGTTCTTTATTTACAGGTACATTTTGCCGGGCTGTTTTTGCAGCCACAGCGCTGGTATTTAATACAAAAGGAAAACTGTTTATTTTAGCCAATGCAACGGCATCAGTTGTTTTTATAGCTACCTGGTTAAGCCATTTAGATGCATTTAAGATTACTACATCACCGGCCAAACGCAGGCTGTCTATGTATCGTGGGGTTATTGGCAGGTCTGTACTATCTATAGCAATAGCGTATTTTGCCCTGCGCTGCAATGCCCGAGGGCCAAGGTATGCAGCGGGTGCACTCAATGAAAACGGGTTGGTAGCTTTGTTTGTAAACCGCACAATATACCTGCTGTTTTGTGCTTGTACATTTGCAAAAAGAAAGCAGGTAACCATGTAGAGTAGAATTATTTTTTTCATTGGTTTTATTTTGAATAAATGAAGTACCACTAGGTGGTTATAGCTTTTGCAAAAAAATATTTTTATTTTCTTTGCCAATAGGGAAACTTTTTACATAAGTTAATTTTAATACCCGCTAAAGTTTTCATGACATCGGCATTGCGAATTTTGTGCTGTTATTATTTTATTTTCATAGAAAATAAAATAATAATCGAACCTATCATCAGCATACGATTGTTCATCTTATTTATGCAACATTGCTTTCATTCACTTAACTCATAAAACTTCTTACATTACTTTGTATCATAAGCCCATTTTATCCAGGTGGCACCCCAGGTAAAACCGCCACCAAAAGCTGCGAGAATGATGTTATCCCCTTTTTTTAGCTGGCTCTCCCAATCCCACAAACAAAGCGGTATAGTGGCTCCTGTGGTGTTGCCATATTTTTGAATATTAATCATTACTTTTTCTTTGGGAATGCCCGCCCTGCTTGCTGTAGCATCTATAATGCGCAGGTTGGCCTGGTGCGGTACAAGCCATGCAATATCTTCACCTTTCAGGTTATTTTTTTCCATTAATTCAAAGCTCACATCTGCCATTCCCTTTACGGCAAATTTAAAAACGGATGACCCTTCCTGAAAAATAAAATGCTCTTTTGCGGCTACTGTTTCTATACTGGCTGGTTTTAAAGATCCTCCTGCTTTCATGTGTAAAAATTGTTTGCCGCTTCCATCGCTTTTTAGCAGACTGTCTTTTATACCATTATCATCTTTGGAGGGTTCTAATAAAACAGCTCCTGCACCATCACCAAAAATTACGCAGGTGGTGCGGTCCGTATAATCTACAATGCTGCTCATTTTATCTGCACCCACAATAACTACTTTTTTATAGCGACCACATTCTATCAACGCAGCACCCGTGGTAAGCGCAAATAAAAATCCCGAGCAGGCAGCTTCTACATCAAAACTAAAAGCATTTTTTATTCCGGCTTTATCGCAGATGATATTTGCGGTAGCAGGAAAAAGCATATCCGGCGTAACGGTTGCACAAATAAGGCAATCAATTTCTGCAGGATCTATTCCTCTTTTTTCGCAAAGATTTTTTACGGCTTCCATTCCCATATCGCTGGTGCCAAGGCCTTCACCTTTTAAAATTCTTCTTTCTTCCACACCGGTACGGGTCTTTATCCACTCATCGGTAGTATCTACCATTGTTTCCAGTATTTTGTTGGTAAGTCTGTATTCCGGTACATAACCGCCCACGCCTGTAATGGCTGCCGTAAGTATTTCCATGCCTGTGAATATTATTTTTACTCGTTAAATGAAATAAATTATGCTGTAAATATAATTCTTAGTAAGTAAACGGTGGTATTTGAAAAAAAGTGCGGTGGCTATTAAAACCGGTGGCAAAAAAGATTACTATATTTTTGTAACGATCGGTTATAACAAAAATGTTTTGCCGAGAATTATTATGGCTCACCCTCCCGTTTATTACAGCGACTATTTATCTCTCGATAAAATAATAGATGCACAGCACCCCGTAAGTTTTACTAACGGCAATGAGCCTGCGCACGACGAAATGCTTTTCATTGTTATACATCAGGCTTATGAACTGTGGTTTAAGCAAATTTTATTTGAGCTGGATTCTGTTACAGATATTATGGGCAAGCCGGCCATGAACGATAATAGCCCCGAGCTACAAATGGTTGTACACAGATTGCAGCGGGTAGTTACTATTTTAAAAGTGCTGGTACAGCAAATAGATATTTTAGAAACCATGTCGCCGATGGATTTTTTAGATTTCAGGGATATGCTGCGGCCGGCATCGGGGTTTCAAAGTACTCAATTTAAAAGTATAGAAGCCAGGCTGGGTCTTTGTTTTGAGCAGCGCCATGGGCAGCAGTATTATACCAGCCAGCTAAGCACAAATGATGTAGAAAAAATAAAAAATGCAGAGGCGAACCCAACGATTTTGCAATTGGTAAACAAATGGCTGGAGCGTATGCCTTTTTTTAAAGAAGCTATTTACTGGAAAGATTACCAATTTTCATCCTCTAAAGAAATACTTAACCCGCTGCAGCATACCCATCCCTTTTGGCATGATTATGAAAATATTTATGCCGCAGGATTAGCAGATGCAGAAAAAATAAACCTGGAATATTTTGGTAAAATATTTTTTGATAATGATGTAAATATGGAACGACATTTAAGTGCAGCGGCCTGCAGATCTGCATTATTTATAATGATATATCGTGGCTACCCCATGCTGGAACTGCCCTTTGAACTGCTGGATACTTTATTAGAAATAGATAACCAACTGGGCAACTGGCGCTACCGCCACATAAATATGGTTCGCCGTATGATAGGCACTCGCATAGGCACAGGAGGCAGTTCCGGCGCAGGTTACCTGCAGGGCGCTATGGATAAACATTATATTTTTAAAGAGATATCGCAGCTCAATAGTTTTTTAATAGACAGGAGAAAACTCCCTGTGCTGCCTGCGGGAATCGTGGAAAAGCTTGGATACTCGTAGGTGGTCGCCTTGGCGAGTACGAGTGCAAAATTGCCTGCTACAATTTTAAATTCGCCACAGGCGAGTACCTACACGAGGCCTTTCAACTTCTCCACTACTGTATCTACTTCTGCTTTGGTATTGTATTTGCAAAAACTAAAGCGTACGGTAATTTGGTTGGGGTTATTATTTACGGCACGTATAACATGGCTGCCCTGCTCTGCACCGCTGGTGCATGCGCTGCCGCCGCTGGCACAAATATTATTAATATCCAGGTTAAACAATATCATTTCTGATCTTTCAGTTTTTGGAAAACTTGCACTGAGTACGGTATATAAACTGTTGCCCAGCACATCTCCATTAAAACCTACACCGGGTATATTTTTTTTTAACTGCTCCAGCATATAATATTTTATGGTACCAATGTATGTACTATCCGTTTCGGTGTGTTGCATAGCCATTTCCAGCGCTTTTGCAAAGCCTACAATGCCATAAATATTTTCTGTACCTGCCCGCATATTACGCTCCTGCCCACCACCAAATACAAAAGGTTTTATGCGCACATTTTCGTTAATGTACAAAATGCCTACGCCTTTTGGGCCATGAAATTTATGAGCAGCGCCTGTTATAAAATGTACGGGTGTATTGCGCAGGTCTATTTTAAAATGTCCTACTGTTTGTACAGTATCGCTATGAAAAATGGCGTTATATAATTTACATAATTCGCCTACGGCATGTATATCCAGTATATTACCTATCTCATTATTTGCATGCATTAAAGTAACAAGTGTTTTTTCCTGAGATGAAGCAAGTAATTTTTCGAGATCATCAAGGTCTATATGCCCGTTGGGTAATAATTTTACAAAACTTACGGTTACTGCATCTGCATTATTTAAATGCTCTACGGTATGCGATACTGCATGGTGCTCTATGGTGGAGGTTATGATATGACTGCAGCCCAAATCCCTTACTGCTGCCTGTATTGCAGTATTGCTGCTTTCTGTACCGCCGCTTGTAAAAAATATTTCGGCAGGGTTTGCATTTAATAATTTAGCCACAGTTTTGCGGGCAGTTTCAATCGCCATCCTGGTTTCTCTGCCATAAGAATAAATGGAAGATGGGTTACCAAATTTATCAGTAAGGTAAGGCATCATCGTTTGCAGCACTTCATTGTCAAGTGAAGTAGTAGCTGCGTTATCAAAATAAATTCTTTCCATTAATTAGATATTAGATTTTAGACATAAGATTTTAAATAACTGTAATTAAAAATATCTAAAAACATTTTAGCGTTTTTTATTAGCCTAAGCTAAGTTTCTCCTTCGGGGAGTTTAGGGGGCTATTATATCCTGTATATCTTTCATTAATCTCTTAGCAATATTATCTGCAGTGGCGGCCAGGCTGCTCTCTGCATATATGCGTATAATAGGCTCGGTATTACTTGTGCGCAGGTGTACCCAATCGTTATCAAATTCTATTTTTAAACCATCCTCTGTATTCATTGGCTGGTTTTTATATTTATCTTTTATTTTTTCAAAAACCTGTTTTACGTCCACGCCATTTTGCAACACAATTTTATTTTTACTCATAAAATAATTGGGGTAGGTATTGCGAAGTTGTTTAATTGTTTTACCGCTTTTTGCAAGATGTGTAAGAAATATTGCGATGCCTATTAATGCATCTCTGCCATAATGCAGGTCCGGAACAATAATACCACCATTGCCCTCGCCACCGATAACAGCATTTTTTTCTTTCATTTTATTCACCACATTTACTTCGCCTACTGCACTGGCAAAATATTCGCCGCCATGTTTTATAGTTATATCTTTTAAAGCACGGGTACTGCTCATATTGCTTACACTGTTCCCTTTTTGCAGAGATAATAAATAATCTGCTACAGCTACTAATGTATATTCTTCGCCAAACATAGTTCCATCTTCACATACAAAGCAAAGCCTGTCCACATCAGGATCTACTGCTATGCCCAACGATGCTTTTTGCTTTACAACTTCCCTGCTAAGGTCCGTAAGGTTTTCCGGTAATGGCTCAGGATTGTGTGCAAACTCTCCGGTAATTTCGCCATGTAAAAGAGTAACGTTTTTTACACCCAGTTTTTTTAATAAAGCTGGTACCGCAATGGCTCCGGTGCTGTTTACCACATCTACCACCACAGTAAAATCTGCAGCAGTAATGGCAGCAGCATCTACTGTTTTGTATGCAATAATTTTTTCAATATGATCTGTAAGTGTATCGTTGTTGGTTGTAATTTTTCCTAATTTTTCAACGGTTACAAATTCAAAATTTTCTGCTGCGGCAGTTTGCAAAATAATTTCGCCTTCTGCCCCGCTTATAAATTCGCCTTTGCTGTTTAGTAATTTCAATGCATTCCATTCTTTAGGATTGTGGCTGGCGGTAAGAATAATACCACCATCTGCATTTAAAGACGTAACTGCCATCTCTACTGTGGGTGTTGTGCTTAGGCCGGTATCTATAACGTTTATGCCCATTGCACTTAGGGTAGAAACCACGATATGCTGTACCATTTCTCCACTTATTCTCCCATCTCTCCCAATAACTACAGTCGTAGTTTTTTTTGTATGATTACCTATTAACCAGGTGGCATAAGCTGCCGTAAATTTTACGATATCCAGTGGTGTTAGATTATCATCTGGTTTGCCGCCTATCGTTCCCCGTATGCCAGAAATACTTTTTATTAATGCCATTTTTATTTTTTAAGTGCGGCAAAGATAAGAAAAGGAAAAGTACATATCGGCTCGCATACGGCAATGCAGTTGTAATTTTTACCGCCTGCGAAAGTGATATGCAATGCGACTGATAGAAAAATAGAGCAGATGATAGAGGAGGCATAAAACCAGTATAGTAAAATAGCCAGAAACCATAAATATAGTTATACCAAAAAAAGGAACAAGTTGAGATGCTCCTGAAAAAAGTAAACAAAAATCTATCAGAAGCGGCAAACAAACTGCCAGTGAAAATATTACTTTAATGCCGGATGAGCCGGGCTTAATATCGTTTAAATAATTTTTAAAAGAAGGTTTTATGCAGCAGGTGTAAACGTAATTATTAAAATAGCGGCGCAATTAAACAATGTTTTTATAAGATATGTTCAATTTGTTCGTTATTATTTTAGATTAGTTTGGCGTAGCAGTGTACAGTTGCATTAATAAAGATAAACATAGACTTTTAAAACCTGCGTTGATGCCATTTAAAACAAACATAAAATATTGTACTTTTATACAACTATAAAAACCAACGCTATGAAATATCTTCTTCTACCCGTTATTTGCCTGCTGTTATTTACATCCTGTAAAAAAAGTGTTATAGAATCTATACAACAAAACAATAGCAAAGATTCTCTTACCTACCAGCCAAAAGTACCGGGCTCTAAATGGACTTATCGCAGAACTTTACCAGTAATAGGCTCTACAGATTATAAATTTGAAAGGTTGAGTTATGATACTACTATTGGAAGTGCGTTGTACAGTGTATTTAGCAATACCGGCGATAGTTATGGCAACCAATATATACGGCAGGA
Source organism: Ferruginibacter sp. (assembly GCA_025350645.1). Taxonomy (GTDB): domain Bacteria; phylum Bacteroidota; class Bacteroidia; order Chitinophagales; family Chitinophagaceae; genus Ferruginibacter. The sequence goes on along the minus strand of JANXXM010000071.1, from coordinate 17,859 downwards.
TGGCGCAAAATATTATTCTATTCTTGTAGCATCTACCTACAAGCCGCCCATACTAGTGCTGGATACTGCTAAAAATGTAGGAGAAAGCTGGGTAGGGGGTATTAACGGAAATGATACTTACACTTTTACCATGAAACAAAAAATTGCATCTTACACACTGGATCAGTTTACATTTAGAAACGTGTTGGTCATTCATCAGGACCGTACTACTGTGGCCAACGGCACTACTACAACCACACTATCCGGCGATACTTATTATGCTCAGGGCATTGGCCAGGTATACTCCGAAGGTACTGTAAGCGGCATACCCGTAACCATAAAAGTTATAACAGTAGATCTTAAATAATTTCCAGATTTTTTTATACAAAACCTTTGCGTTATTATTTTAATGCAAAGTTTTTTTTGCAGAAAAATAAATAGTTTTTATTTTTTTTTATATTGATGCTTTTGTGCCGAAGGGATTAAGATAGCGGGTTTCACGAAGAGATCATATTAATTTCCTTTTATGCTACTTCAGTTCTTAGTGACTTAATGGGTTAAAAAAAATGCACAAAACTAACACAGCAGTTATGGCATATTTAAAAAAAATAAACTTTGGGAAATGGAAAAATAATATTGTTGCTATTTTTACCCGTTATTATCAAGGTTTGATTATAAGATACAGAGGTATGCTTTTTGATACTATAATATCACATTACCCATATTGGTATGCACTATAGAAAAGGCTACTCTTTGTATGAAACAAGCTCTTTTATCCCAAAATGTTTCTTCTAAAAATAATATTAATCCGCAGGAAATAAAACTACTTGGTACAGGATTTTCCCAAGCAAACAGTCCGCTATGGCACCCGGATGGGTACCTGCTTTTTAGCGCTGTTTCCAGCAACAAAATTTTTCAGCTGTATCTCAATGGGGTAATGCATGTAATGCTTACCAACAGTGGTGGAATGTACATTGCACAGCAACATTTGTCGGACCTTACCGGCGCTAACGGACTAGCGCTGGATGAGGAAAAAAATCTAATTTTTTGCCAACAGGGGAGTCATGGAATTGCAAAAATGAGCAGGAACAAAAACATTGTGCAATTATGCTGCAGTTATAATGGCAGGCCTTTTAATAGCCCTGCAGATATTGTAATAAAAACAAATGGTGCTTTGTATTTCACAGATCCTGCTTTTGGTTTAAAAGGACAAAAGCTCAATGCAGCAATTTTTCAACCTTTTAGCGGAGTATATCGTTTTTATAATAACAGCGTATCGTTATTAATAAATGATGTTATTTGCCCGGCAGGCGTATGTTTTTCACCAGATGAAAAATATTTATTTGTAAGTAGCAACAGTTCTGCGCAGCCTTATATTTATCGCTACCGCCTTACTGCTACAGGTGCTATAATGGGCAAGCAAATTTTTGCCACTGTACCTAATGCAGGTGGTATAAAAACAGATAGAATTGGTAACCTGTATGCAGCTACCAGCAAGGGTATTATTGTATTTGATGAAAACGGACAAATAAAAAACAATATAGCCGTGCCAGAAAAACCAACCAATATTACCTTTGGCGGAAGCTCTGAAAATTTACTTTTTATTACTTCTGCAAAATCTGTTTATTATATAGATATTTCGGGTATTGAGCCTTTGCCAGGTTTGCCTAAGAGCGAAGCAAAGTTTGCAAAACAAAGAGAAAGTCTTTCTGTAAATTAGGTTTTATTTTATAAGGCAATCAACCTCCGTTGGGGTTTTCGTTTTTTTAAATTTTATTTTTTTAAAGGTAATGGGTTTAAATTTTAAGCCAAGTGCCTACGGGAGTTTGGGTTTTATTATTTAAAATATTTACGTAGCGTATACCGCCGACAAGGTTAACATTTAATATAGAAAATTAACTAGGTCCGGTAATTAATAATTTGCCCATCAGTAAACAAATTACCCAATAAACAAACCAACTAATCAACCAATTAACTAATTAACAAAAGAAAGTCTATACATTAAACCTAAAGTGCATTACATCACCATCCTGTACCAGATATTCCTTACCTTCTATACGTAGTTTGCCGGCATCACGGCATGCTGCTTCGGAGCCAAGTGTAATAAAATCGTTGTAACCTATCACTTCTGCTTTAATAAAACCTTTTTCAAAATCTGTATGTATAACGCTGGCGGCCTGCGGGGCTTTCCAGCCTTTGTGTATCGTCCATGCTCTTACTTCCTGCACACCGGCCGTAAAGTAGGTAGACAAATTAAGAAGTTTATAAGTGGAGTGTATAAGCCTGTCCAGTGCAGGTTCCGTCATTTTATATTCTTCCATAAACATGGCTTTATCATCTGCATCTTCAAATTCTGCTATCTGTGCTTCCACAGCGTTTGTCATTACTATTACTTCGTTGCCTTCGTTTTTCACTGCTTCTATTAGTGCAGCGCTAAATTTATTACCGGTGTGCATGCTTGCCTCATCTACATTAGCTACATAAAGTACAGGCTTATCTGTAAGCAGGAAAAGATCTGCAATGGCGGCTTTATCATCTTTGGATAAGCCGAGCGATACAATATTTTTTCCCTGCTCCAAATGTGTTTTGCATTTTATAAGTATGTCTAATTCTGCTTTTGCTTTAGTATCTGTCTTGGCCAGTTTTTCTGTACGCTGCAGTTTTTTATCTACACTTTCCAGGTCTTTTAACTGCAATTCTGTTTCTATAATTTCTTTATCGCCAATAGGGTTTATAGGCCCTTCATCTCTTAAAATGTTTTCATCTTCAAAACAACGAATCACTTGTATAATTGCATCTACTTCCCTAATATTTGCCAAAAATTTATTACCCAAACCCTCGCCCTTGCTGGCGCCACGTACCAGGCCGGCAATGTCTACAATTTCAATTTGCGTAGGTACAACCCTGTCCGGCTTTACCAGTTCTGCCAGTTTATCTATGCGGGCATCCGGCACATTTACCAGCCCTGTATTTGGCTCTATGGTGCAAAAACGATAATTGCTTGCCTGTGCTTTTGCGCTGTTGCTTACTGCATTAAACAATGTTGATTTTCCTACGTTTGGTAAGCCTACGATTCCTGCTTTTAGTGCCATTTGTTTGTTGTTTATTATAATTTAGTTTCTTTTCTTACGATATATTATTAATAAATGATGATGTACCACTGATGACACAAGACGGAACATGTTGTGATAAGTAACCTGCTAACTGCTCGTTACCAGCCGATTTTTCAGCGGCTGCAAAGGTAAGGTTTGAAAGGAACTTTTTTATTGTGATTAATATACTTAATTTTCGAACTGAACTGCTTTATAAAACTTATAGATTATCGAGTTTGGCATCGTAAGATGAAAGGGAAGTAAAATATCCTGTTCACGCTCTGTAAAATTCAGTTTTCTTTAGGGTAAAAAAAATAAAATATGGCGTTATCTCGTATATGGTCTGCATTTATAATTATAGCTATTGGCTTAGGATGTATAAAAGGTTTTTTCTTTAAAGAAGAAAACAAAACCATTTTTACAAATATGGTTACGGGTAAATCTAACGACACCATCAAAATAAAGTCATTGGATTCTGCAGCCGTAAGCCTCGCAATTATACAAGCCATTAACATAAAAAAGATTGATACTACCAACGGCATAAGTACTTTTAAAAATGGGGCAGGTAAATATGTTTCTTACAAAATACAATCTGCCGATGGGGTAGTGGCTACTTGCAAAACAGCTGTAGAACTTTGCATTGGTTTAATAGGACTGCTGGCATTGTTTATGGGCTTTTTAGCCATTGCAGAAAAAGCTGGCGGCATAAATGTTCTCAGCAGAGTTATTGGTCCGTTTTTTTCTAAAATTTTTCCTGATGTACCAAAGGGTCACCCGGCAGTAGGGCACATGATAATGAACTTTTCTGCAAACCTGCTGGGGCTGGATAATGCAGCCACCCCTTTTGGATTAAAAGCTATGGAAAGTTTGCAAACCATTAACCCGAATAAAGATACCGCAAGCAATGCGCAAATTATGTTTTTGTGCCTGCATGCAAGCGGGCTCACGCTTATACCCGTAAGCATTATTGCATTGCGTGCGGCAGCAAAGGCGGTTAACCCTTTAGATATTTTTATCCCCTGCATGATAGCAACTTTTGTAGCAACCATTGCGGCAATGATTATTGGAACTTTTAAACAAAAAATAAATATTTTTCAACCGGTTATTTTATTATGGGTGGGCAGTATTTCTGCCATCATTGCGCTGCTTATGCTGTATTTAAAATCGCTGGATAAAGACCGGTTAGAACTTTTTTCCGGTGCACTAAGCAACGGGTTAATCTTATTTATTTTTATTGCGATAGTGCTGGGTGGGCTGTATAAAAAGATAGATATTTTTGATGCATTTATTGCTGGTGCAAAGGGTGGTTTTGAAACTGCAGTTCGTATCATTCCATATCTCGTAGGCATGCTGGTTGCCATAAGTTTATTGCGTACCAGCGGCACTTTCGATGTGATTATAAATGCTATTAAAAGTTTATTTTCTGCTATTGGAGCAGATACCCGTTTTGTAGATGGGTTACCGACTGCACTCGTAAAACCCTTTAGTGGCGGCGCTGCCAGAGGTATGATGGCAGATACTATGAGGGCTTATGGTGCAGATTCTTTTGCAGGAAGATTGTCTTGTATTTTAAATGGCTCATCCGAAACTACTTTTTATGTAATTGCCGTTTATTTTGGTTCTGTAAATGTAAAAAATACAAGATATGCAGTGGGTGCTATGCTACTGGCCGATCTCGTGGGAATACTTACTGCTATTGGATTGTGCTATTTTTTCTTCGGATGAGGGAGAAATAGTATGGAAATTTACGCTACGAAACTAAAGAAATACTTATGAGTTATGAATGATAAATGGTGAGTTTAATTCTTCGTTCCTCTTTCCTTATTCATAATTCATCATTCCATAATTCCTCATTCACTAAAATACTTTTTCCAGTTGCAGCAGCTTTCCATTTTTGTCTATTCCTTCTACTACAATTTTAAATTTTTGCGTTATATCATCATTGTAAAATTCTATATTGGCTTTGCCATTTACTATTTTTAAAGAAGGGTTCCAATACAAAGTTGTTCTCACATCTGTAAAGCCATCATCGGGCTTTACTTTACTATAATCCATTTCATAAAATGCCCTGCTGCTGGCATAGCCTGGTTTTTTAAAAAAGTCGAAACCCTTGCTGCGCCAGTCTCTTGTGCTCTTTCCTTTTTTGGTATATAATGCTATGCCGCCTTTATCCAGCCCGAGCGCAATGCCGCTTACACCTTTGTACACTTTTATGAGTGCTACATCATCGGGGTCCAATCCATCTACAATATCTACAGAAACCGATACCTCGTTTAAAAAGAATTGTACACCGGTTTCATTTTCTGTTTGGTTAAAAAAACGGAGACCATCGTACCTGTCAAAATTTACCTGTGTAAAACCATTGTTCCTGTTTATTTTAATACCCGGCACTACTCTTTGCAAATATTGCCAAATACTAAGGTAGTGGCCATCTACAACAAGTGTTTGATCGCCATTTTGAAATATATCTGAGGCATACACATTATCCAGCGAATCTATCTGAGATACTTTTTTTGTTTTTACCACTACGGTTTCCAGCAATTTTGTTTTATCTGCAGTTTCCTTTTTTACAAGAAGATGGTATAATAAATTTCCGGCTTCAATACTTTGTTGCGACGCAGGTTCTGGTTTAATTTTTTGCAGCGTATCATAATAATCCGGGTCTAATTTTACGGCAACAATAGCTTCTTCCCGCTGCCCGTTGGTACCCTGGTAATATACGGTTGCGCTTTTTTTAAAATCAATATTATTTACCATAAAAACAGACTGTTCATTTACTTTTGCCTGCGACATGATGGTGGTGGAATCATCGCCTTTAATTACAAAATTTATTCGCCCGCTTTTTAAAATTGATTTTCCGTTGGATTGTAAAACTTTACCTGTAATGCTTAGCCCGGTTTCAAAAGGGTAGTGCAACGTTGGGTATTTGTGCTGAAGCACATCTGCCCACAAGTACCGCCGCCAGCCGTTTGTAAGCATTACGAGATCTATATTTTGCAGCGTGCTGCTGTCTTTGTTAATAAAATAATAAGAAGGGTTGTGCACATGCCCTTTAATATCCGAAGTGAGCAATAATGCAGATAAAATATTTTGTTCTCCTACAGCCACATCGCCATCGGCATTTATTACAGATACGGCTGCAGCCAAATCATCATAACCGGCAGCGTCTAATGATATTGTATTTTTATCACGTTTTCCATTCAATGCAATACCGGTTAGCTTATCATTTGCATTATTATAATTCGCAATAAAAACAAGTCGCTCTGCAAGTGGCACACCTGCATTGTTCATTATCGTTATTTGTACGATGCCCGGCTTTAAATTCTTTTTGTTTATGGCTACCGCATCCATACCTTCTTCTATATTCAGCCTGCCCATGTATACTACTTCATAATTTTGCTGTGCCATAATAATGAGGTCGTTGTAGGCCATTTTATTTTTTTCGGTACGTTCTATTTTTATAAAAATTTTACTGTTGCTGCTGTTATCAGTGTGCATCACAATTCCTTCGCTTTGCACAGGCGGCAGGGGGGCAGTTATTGTTTCATCATTTACCGTTTTTAGTATTGCATTATAAGTAACGCCATCGGCTGGTATAAATAAAAATTTACCCATACCATTGTGTATGGTTTTAATGTTTACTACCGTTTTGTTTTTATCATCTACAATTTTGCCGGTTACAGTCACGGGTTCATTATACTGGTCAATAACTTTAAATGCTACGTTATTTTCAATGCCTGCAATAAGTTGCCCACCTTCAGGGAAAAAGCCCGCAACTGCTTTTTTTTCAACTGCTGCAGCACTTGCTGTTACTGTATTTGCGCTGTTTACAACTGTAATCTTTTTACTGAAAATAAACTCAGGGAAATTGAGCATCCATAAAGTATAAGCAGTGAGGTTATATACTCCGGCGGGCAGGTTTTCTTTTATTTCTATTTCTGCATTTGTACTTCCGTTTTCCAGCTTTAATTTTCTTTTTGATACAACTTTTCCTTTACTGTTTGTAAAACTTACATACAAAACTTTGCTTAAAATACCAGGTTTTTCAAATAGGGTAGTATAGGCTTTAAACCATATTGTTTCCCCTGCCAGATAGCTGTTTTTATCCGTTTGTACATAACATTTTTCCTGTGGGTTTGCCAGTGCAAAACTATCCAGTGCCGCAATAATTTTATCTTCCGTTTTTTGAGCAAAAATAAAATTTACAAATAAGATACCTGCAAGTACAAAAAATATTTTAATGGTTTTCATGACTTCATATTAAAAACGAAAATAAAAAAGGCGCCTGGTGAAAGGCGCCTCTTAAAAATATTTTTTTTATGGTTTTAATAAACCGCTAATAAAATGTATTACTCCGTTGGCAGCATTAATATCTGCAAAGGTTATGGTAAATGCTGTTATGTTACTTGTGCCTTTAACCTGTACTGGTTGCCCTTGTGTTATTACAACATTGGTACCCTGCGAAGTTTTTAAATTTCCGGTTTTAAAATCTGGCGAAAAAATGCGTTGTGGTATTACATGATATTTCATGATATTTTGCAATGCAGTGTATGCAGGTGTTGCCGGTACTAAAGCTGCAATGCTGGTAGAGTCGTACCCGGCAGTAGTCATAGCCGTATTGGGCACGGCAAATACAGTAGCAGTACCTGTTATAGCCACTGCGGTTTTATTAAGCGCCTGCAACATCAGCTTAAAATTATTATTTGCAGCTAGCAATGCAGTTATACTGTTCGATGCAAAAGCTGGTACCAATACTTTGTCAATAGTATATAAATATCCGTTAGATGCTGCCGTACCAGTGCCATTTATTTTGCCACCATTAATGTAAATACTGCCGCCTACATACCTGCTGCCATATTGTGTAAAACCGCCCTGAGTGGTCATTGTAGCGTTTGGCCCCAGCGGAAACTCTGTGTAGGAGCGAGCACCTGCCTGTATATGATAGGTGAGTATCTGCACCAGGCTGTTAGAATCTAAAACGGCAAAATCCGCTGTAGAATTTATACCTGCTGCAGCAAATGCCGCATTGGTAGGTGCTATAATAGTGAAAGGACCGCCGCCTTGTGTAAAACTGTTGAGTCTTGTTTTGGCAAGTGCCGTATTGAATAGGGTTAAATCAGGATTTGCAGTTATTAGCTTATCTAAATTATCTGCCGCTACCACATCATCTTTTTTATTGCATGCAGAAAATAATACCAGCATAAAAAAGGATAGTATTCCTGCAAGAAAAAAATTATATTTTATTATTTTCATGGTGTTTTTTTATTGATTTACTGATACTGATACGCTGGGCACCCTTGTGCCTGTTGTTATACCCGCATAGCCACGGCTTAAAAAAGATAATATTCTCTGGTTGGTATTTGTAGAAAGCCGGTAATATGCAAGGGCAGACAGAGATGAGCCAGGTGCGCTCCCTGCAAGCCTTATAGAAAAAGTGTCTACAGTGCTTTTTGGAACATCAAAAAAATCTGTAAAAGATTTATATTTTATATCTGCCTTTAGCAGTGTATTGCCTTTATAAAAGTCCACACTCGGCGCATTGGGTATAAGGTTTATAAAACGTATTCTTGCCAGTCCTGTATCTGGTGCAGCAGCATCATCCGGCGCAAGCACTACGGCTATGTTAGCAGCAGTATCCGTGGTGTAGATGGTATACTTTTTATTTGGTTCCAGGTTTTGTGTAGTTTCCAAAAATTTAGAAATTACGTTTAGTGTACCATTATTTACAACATATAATTCAAATGTATTGGCACCGGGTGTAAGCGCAAAATAATCTCCGTTGCTGCTGCCTTGTGTATTATAACCGCCACCAGGAAAAGGGTATGCACTGCTTATTGCGCCGCTTATTTTTTGCCCGTTATTATAAATTACCATGGGTGTTGCTACAGTAAACATATTAAACAATCCAATTTTTACCAATGCTTTTCCTTCTGTATTTTGCTGATCGGTAATTTTGTAAGAATTTTTTTTGCATCCTGCAATCACAATAAGCAGGGCTAAAAAATATAAATAATTTTTGTTCATAAATGTTTTTTTAAAATAAAAAATTAGGGCTGGGAAAACCATGGTTCGTAGGTATGATAATCGCCGTTAAGCGCACCAATCCTTAGCAACTCATCCCTGTTCCATACATACTCTGAGTTGTATCGTGGGCGCACCCTATATACCGCTTTGTTTAAATTTTCTGTAGCCAGTGGTAAGGGTAAAGCAAAGTTTTTATATACCTGCTTGCCGGTTGCATCATCCAGGTCTGTATAATGATACCTGCGCATATCTACCCATGTTTCAAAAAAGCCCCAGCCCCAAAGTGCAATATATTTTTGTAGCATAATATCGCTTAAAAATAAAGTAACTGTAGTTCTCTTAACTGTATTGCCACCCAGGTATGCGGCTCTTGCAGCAGGACTAATAGTGGCAGTATTATACAACACACTATTGCCCCGTGGAAAACTTGCCCTGTTTATAAAATCAAAATGCTGGTTTATGCCGCTGGTATACGCAGCGAGTGCAGTTGTTTTATCTCCTTTTCTGTAAGCAGCTTCAGCTTTCATAAATAATATTTCTGAAGATGTCATTACAGGAAATACTGTTTTATCGCCAAATAAATATCTTTTGTACTGAGAAGAAAAAACAGAAATGCTGGGATTGCTATAAATACTATCTCCCCATGGGGCTGCTACTCTTGCTCTTAATGCTGCAGGTGCTGTTGCTGTTCCGTTAGGGTCGCCAAGGCCAGGATCTACACCCCTGTAACCACCGTTACCATTGGTTGTATCTTGCGAAGCAGCCAACATGTGGCGCATTCTTGGATCTCGGTTTGCCGCATTTGCAGGGGTAGCAGCAGAATCGCTGAGGGTACTTCCATCCAGCAATTTCACAATAAAATTACTTTGCCTTAATACGCCTAAATTATCTCTGTAAGTTCCGTAAAAATTGGTATCATCATTTTTTGTGGCATCAAACGGAATAAGAAAATCATCGTCTGTACTGGCAAGGGAAAGATTACAATAATTAATTACTGAATCTGCATTGTAGCTTGCCTTGTTTGTAGTGCGATGAAAATTTCTGGCAAGAATACCGTAAGTAAATTTTATCCATTTGGCATTGGAACCATTGTACACATAATCTGCTTTTGCAAGCCTAAGTGCACTTGGGTTAACATCAGTTCTACTTAAATAATTAATGGCGAGCCTGCACAAAGAATCTACCCCTCTGTAAACGGTGGGCTGGTCATCAAATTTAAATTGTGCCTGTGCACGAAATGCTTCTGTAAAAATAATTTCACCATGATAATCTGTACACATCTGAAACATTAAAGCCTTTAGAGAATACGCTGCACCTACATAATCCCATTGCTGTTTTTTAATGCCTTCTGCAATAATATAATCCAGGTTTTTACCAAGCCCAAAATATACCTGCCGCCACAAGTCGCCATTGGCATCGCTTGCTGCTGCATAACCCATTCTATCAAAATTCGTGTTCGTAGCATTTGCAGTGCTTGATGATACCAACCAGTTTTGTATAAATCTCCCTACATATCTTCCATCAAATTGCAGGCCCCTGGGTATACCTGCAAGTTGTGTGGGAAAAACAGAGGATACATCAGGGAACTGGGGAGTATCTGGGTCGCTGTTTATGTCCAGGTACTTTTTGCAACTGCTGGCTGTTGCCATTATTGCCATGGCTGTAATGGCTATAATTATTAATTTTTTCATTAGAAATTATTTTCGTTATTTTAAAATTGAACCCGCAATCCTGCGTTTATTCCTCTTGGGTTAGATAGAGAGCCATAATCAATACCAACACCACCCACACCTCTGTTAGATGCATTATTGGTGTTTACACTCGGGTCTGCACCGGTGTAATTGGTAATAATAAAAAGATCAGTACCGGTTACAAATACAGATGCTGTTTTAAATATTCGCTGACGGTTTAATAAAGATTTTGGCAGGCGGTAAGTAAGGGTTGCATCTCTTAGCCTCATCCAGTTTACGGTTTCTATAAAATCTGCTTCGGTAGCTGCAGATGCGCCATAAAAATCGCTGCGGTAATATGGATAAACGGTGATGGCACTTTTAGTAGGCGTGGTAGTGTTTTGTAATCCGTCATTTAATACGCCGTTTATAATAACAGGTCTTTCTCTATCCACACTTTTTGTACTAAGCCCTGTTAAGAATAAAAAATATTCATTACCATTAAATACATCTCCGCCTTTTCTAAAGTCCAGGTTAAAACTAAAACTAAAATCTTTATACACAAATGTGTTGATAAGGCCAACCCGAAAATCTGCCTGCCTGTCTCCCACAATTCCAAAATCGCCGCTGCTTATTGGCAGGCCGGTTCCGGGGTTTATGAGCAAATCCCCGTTCGCATTTTTTGCAAGAGAAAAGCCAGCAAGGTTTCCAATGGGCGCACCTTTGTATGCCTGCGATCTTAAGTTTCCAAACACCCAGGTATCGGAATCATAGTAGGTAGGAAGCCCGCTAGGCAATGCCTGCACAGTACCACGGTTACGATCAAAATTGGCCGTTATGTCCCAGCTAAATTTTTTCTTTTTCACTACGCTTAGGTTTAGAATGGCTTCTATGCCTTTATTTTCTACTGTGCCACCATTAAGGTATTTTATAACAGCACCGGTTCCATAGCTCGTTCTTGCTGCTATTATTTGATCCCTGCTTTTTAAAGTATATCGGGTTATATCCAATGCAACTCTATTTTTTAGAAATTTTAATTCGCCGCCAAATTCAAAATTTTCTGTGAACTCTGGTTTAAGATCCGGGTTATTTAAAGTAACATTATATGCAAAACCGCCACCAGTGGTTATTTGAGAGCCAAATGTATTGTCAATTATATAAGGCAATGCAGGAGCTTTACCCGTTGTTCCGTAAGATATTCTTGCTTTACCATAACTTAACCAGCTTTGGTTTTTTATGAAAGCAAGATCGCTAAATACAAAACTTAGCGAGGCTGATCCAAAATTATAATAGGGATTGTTTTGTACAATAGTGGAGTTTAATTTTGAAGACCCTTCATGGCTTCCTGCTAGCGAGAGATAAGCAAGATTATTATATCCCAAAACATAATTACCAAAAACCCTTACTTTTCTTTCATTTAGTATAGTGGTTCTTGCATCTCGGCTAAGAGGGTCTGTATTATTTATTCCAATAAAATTGGCTTCATAAAAACGTTCGCCCCGCTGCGATTCTATCCTTGTTTTGTTATCATCTACCGCAAGCCCAACAGTGAGCGTATTAGAAAAATCTCCCAATTTTTTTCTGGCCGTTCCCCTGAAAATATTATTGAGGTTACGGGTATTTTGCTGATACAAAGAAAGAAAACCACTTGTGGCAAAACCAAAACGGGATTGCGGATGTGTAACCAGTGAACCAGTTTGACTGTACACATCCAACCCAATAATGGCGGCAAAATTCAGCCACTTTAACGGGTCAAAATTCACTGTAAAATTTCCGGTAATTCTGTCTAATTTATCCTGTGATGGATTTTTGTTTACATCCCAAAAAGGATTATCAAACTCTGCAGAGGTAGAGGTAGAAGTGGTACGAAATAATTTCCTGCTACCATCGGGGTTTATGTAATCTTTCACATCAAGATCTGATGGATAATTTAATAAATTTAATAGATAGCCACCTGCTCCTTTGCTTGCTTTATCCGTAGTAGAATTTACATAAGTAAGCGAGGTTGCAATATTTAATTTTGAAGATATCTTAGCAGTACCACCCAGCCGCATAGTGAGCCGGTCAAAACCTGTGGTAGGTACTACACCGGTTTGTGTAAGATAATTAACAGATAGCCGATAAGTAGAAATATCTGAGCCGCCCTCTACATTTATATTATGCTTTTGCGTAAAGCCAGATTTAAAAAATGCATGCACATTATCGTACAACGTAGTACCGGCGGCATACTTAGGACCAAAGTAGGCGTATTGTGCACCTGCGCTAAAAGGATTTGTAGTGGCATTAGGATCTGCAATACCATTAAAACCTCTTCCATATATTTTCTGTATTTCTGGAAAACGATATACTTTTTCTATGCGAAAAGAATTATCGTAGCTCACTGTAGCTTTACCCGTGCGTCCTTTTTTTGTGGTAATTACGATTGCGCCCGATGCGCCATCAGAGCCGTACAATGCACTTGCCTCCGGCCCTTTTAAAATGGTTACAGATTCTATATCTTCCGGGTTTATATCCGAAGCTCTGTTGCCATAATCGCTATTGCGGTTGCCAAAGCTTACCCCTGTTAAAGTGCCACCGGCACTGGTTGAAATAAGGTTTTCCTGATTAAGCGTTTGGTTATCTACAGGTACACCATCTACTACAAAAAGTGGTTGGTTACTATTGCCCAGCGATACTGCACCACGAAGTACAATAGAGGTAGATGCGCCAGGAGTGCCTGCTGTGGGTGTAATATTTGCACCGGCTACACGCCCTGCAAGTCCGTTTATCCAATTGTCTCTTTGTGTTTCTGCTATTTCATCGCCCTTTATTTGTTGGGCCTGGCTGGCTAGTTCTCTTTTGTTTGTTCTGCCGCCATAAGCTGTTACCACCACTTCGCCCAATTGTTTTTGGGTTTGCACCAGGCGGATATTTAATTTTTCATTATCGCCTACTGCTACTTCCTGGCGCACATAATCAATAAAAGTAAATACCAGTGTTTGCCCTTTTTCTGCAGCAATACTATAATACCCTGCCTGGTTGGTTTTTACAGATGTTTTGTTTCCCCGTACTGTTACGGTAACATCTCTTATGGGCTGGCTGTCATCATCGCCGGTTACCACACCGGATACTGATTTTGTTTGCGCCTGCAGCGAATAGCCCTGTAATAATGCCGCACAGCAAACAAGCCATACAATCAAAATTTTTCTCATTGTTATCAGTTTTCGTTAAATAATTTTACCTCTATTTGTATACAATGCTTACACATATTGTAATACTATTGTCAAATTAAGGTTAATTTTTTTAAAAAATATCAAACGATTGCATAAACATATACACAAGATTTTTTTTTGTGTGTGATGGTTAACAAGGAGATATAAAAAAAGGAATGTATTTAAGATGAGATTTAATTATATTTTAACCAGCCCTGTAAATAATATATTCTTTTTGTGGGATCGATAAGATAAACGGGATAATTTTTTCACGATATTATTAGAGATGCAGATTTACTTTTTTTCTCTATATTGGAAAAAAGGCATTTATTTTTTTTGGCGTCTGGTTACTTTCTTTATTTTTTTGAGCCTATTGCTATCCAACTCAAATTTTTCTGGTATTGTTACGGGTACAATATTTTCTGTTTCTTCCAAATCTTTATCAAAGTAATGATTAAAAATATTTACCAGATATTTTGCTTTGTACACAGATTTTGCAAAGCGGTTGCTTAGTACAATGATGGTAGCATCTTCCGGTAAAAGCCTTATGAATGCTGCATTATTGCCATGCCACCAGCCGTTGTGAAAAATTATTTTTTTTCCATCCGGGTATATATTCATGCGCCAGCCAAAACCATAATTTTTTTCGCCTGGCTTTTCGTTACTGTAAGGCGTGTACGCCGTTTGCAGTGTTTTATTGCTTAAAAAAATACTATCCGATAATGCACGGTCCCATTTTAGAAGATCTTGCGGCGTACTATAAATATTTTTATCGCCGTATACTTCGTCTAAAAAATTATCCGGTATTTGCCTCCCACGCCAGTCAAAACTTTTGGAACGCAGCATGCTATCTCCATGATGATGTACAAAAGTATTTTTCATACCCAGCGGGTCAAAAATATTTTGTTTCATAAATGCAGGATATGTTTTTCCGCTTACTTTTTCTATAATCAATGCAAGCAGTGCAAAATTGGTATTACAGTAAGTAAAGTGGGTATTAGCAGGAGCAACTTCCAGCATCACATTTTTTTTATTAATAAGCCAGTTCAGAATATCTTTATTCTGTATAATACTGTCCATATTCCACCCCAGCTTTTGCATAAAATATAAATAATTGGGCAAGCCGCTGCGGTGGCTCAGCAGCGATGCTATGGTAACGCCGGAGTAATTAAATTTCGGAAAATATTTTGTTATACTGTCATTCACATTAAGCTTGCCTGCCTCCTGTAATTTTAAAATAGCCATGGCAGTAAATGTTTTAGACACAGATGCTATGTGCAGCGGGGTAGCGGCAGTGATAGAATCTTTACCATCCAGGTTTACCGATCCTTTATATTTTTCAAAAATAATATTACCAGCTTTTGCTACAATAATACCACCGTTAAAGCCAGAAGTTTTCAGCAGGGTATCGTAAAATAATTCCACTTCATTTTTAATCCTAATTTTTTCTTTTTCGGTTATAGGTTTGGGAGGCGGAATGGTATAAACGGCAACAGTATCTTTATTTTTTCCTTCGCCGGCTTTGCCTTTTTTGTGTGTACACGAAAAAAAACTTATCGTTAAAAACGGTATAAGTGCAAGGGTTATTACTTTATCATTTATCATCTTCAAACACAATATTTATCACAATAAAACAATATCAACTTTAATACTACAAAGCCTTAAAGTATATTTGTGCAAAATAGGGTTTAATTATGGCAGATAAAAAAATGACGAGCTATCCAAAGGAAAAAATAAATATTCTTTTTCTGGAAAATATAAGTGATGCGGCACTGGCGCAATTTACAAGCGCAGGGTACTCCTCCGTAAAAAAGTTTACTGGTGCATTGAGCGAGGCAGAATTGATAAAGGAAATAAAGAAGGTGCATATACTGGGCATAAGGAGTAAAACGATGATAACACCCGCTGTATTGCATGCTGCTGCTAAGTTACAGGCGATAGGCTGTTTTTGTATTGGAGTAAACCAGGTAAACCTGGAGGCAGCATCTGCAAATGGTGTAGCGGTATTTAACGCTCCCTATAGCAATACCAGAAGTGTAGCAGAACTGGTAATTGGGGCATCTATTATTCTCATCAGAAAAATTATTGATAAAAATAAAGCGGCACATGAGGGCAAGTGGATGAAAGATGCAGCAGGCAGCCACGAGCTGCGGGGTAAAACCATTGGCATTATAGGTTATGGAAATATAGGCAGCCAGGTAAGTGTGCTTGCCGAAGCATTAGGTATGAAAGTATTGTTTTATGATGCAGAAACCAAACTGCCGCTGGGTAATGCCAACGATAGTAAATCCCTCAAAGAATTATTGCAGCAATCAGATATTGTAACCCTGCATGTACCGGAAATTACAAGTACTAAAAATATCATTAATAAAACAACCCTTGCACAATGTAAAAACGGAGCCATCATTATTAATTATGCCCGGGGTACAGTGGTAGATTTGCCCGCATTGCGAAAAGCAATTACCGAAGGGAAAATAGGAGGTGCCGCCATAGATGTTTATCCTGAAGAACCAGAAAAAAACGGCGATATATTTACTTCTGTTTTACAAGGATTACCCAATGTAATACTAACGCCACATATTGGCGGAAGCACACAGGAAGCACAAAATAATATAGGGCTGGATGTAAGCAATAAATTATTTAACTACTTGGAAAAGGGTATCAGCACAGGGTCTCACAGCATACCAGCGCTTGCATTACCGCCGCAGGAAGGTGCCCACCGCATATTGCATATACACAATAATGTGCCTGGTGTACTTAGCGAAATAAATACCCTGCTTAGCAAAAATAAAATAAATATACTCGGGCAATACCTTAAAACAAATAATGAAACTGGCTACGTAGTGCTGGATGTTGATAAGAGCCTTAGCAAAAATGCAATAGAACTATTAAAAGGTGTAAAGGGTACAAAAAGGGTGCGGATGTTGTATTAAAATCATAGCCCTAAAGTATTTATTTTAGTGAAAAATTATTTAAATTAATCATAAAAACAGTGGTATAATATGGCGTATATTTTTCCTGTAAATGGTGTATTACCCACTATGGGAGCAGATTGTTTTATAGCCCCCAATGCCACTATTGTGGGAGATGTGGAAATGGGAGAACAGTGCAGTGTATGGTTTAATGCCGTTGTAAGGGGAGATGTAAACAGCATACGAATGGGCAAAAAAGTAAATGTGCAGGATGGCGCAGTAATACATTGTACCTACAAAAAAACGAAAACGGTTATTGGGGATAATGTAAGCATTGGCCACAATGCTATTGTACATGGTTGTACTATAGAGGCAAATGTACTGGTGGGTATGGGCGCAATTGTAATGGATAATGTGCATATAGGAAGTAACAGTATTATAGCAGCAGGTGCGGTGGTGTTGGAAAATACAGTAGTAGAGCCGGGCTGTATTTACGCCGGTGTACCCGCAAAAAAAGTAAAAGATATAAACGAAGAATTGATAAACGGAGAAATAAACCGCATTGCCCAAAACTATATTATGTACAGCAGTTGGTTTAAAAATATTTAAAAACGATACCTTTATTTTATGAAATTTTTTTTGTTAGCGTTCCTAATAATTTTTACAATAAGCAGTTGTGCTATTTTTCGTAAAAAAGAAAAATATGGCTGCCCGAATGACGCCACCGGTAAAAGCCAGGAGCAGATTGTAAAAGACGGTAATAAGAAGAAATATAAAGGAGGCAAAAAATTCTAATGGCTCAGTTTCATTTATTGGGGAGTAGTTTTAAATTTGCTTAAAAAAGATATTGGATAAAGCCATTATAAGCCATATTCTACCCGAAGGGTTGTTAGCTCATTTTAGTATTAGAGAAGTTTTGTTGTTAGGCGATGTTCAAAGCAAAAAGATGTTTTTTGAGATTGGCCTTGAAGAAAATAACGAGATTTTAGTT
>JANXXM010000068.1 GCA_025350645.1 Ferruginibacter sp. | reverse complement strand
AAATAGCAAAAAATAAGTTGAGTAGATTCTATGAAAATTATGGAGCAAAATTAAATAGCGTAAACCAAACTTCAAATGACACGATTCACATGGGAACAATAGATGCAGATTTATTGCAAGGAAAAGTTTTAATTATTGATTATTCAAATCAACAATTTGCAATTTGTAAAACAGTTCCAGGTGCTTATCATTTTACCTTTTCCTCTATTGAACTTGATAAAATCGGACGGGTATTGGTTCACTGCAACTAAAAGACAAAAACTACAAAACATTGTTTGACAATGGTTCGAACCTTTTTCCATTGCTTGTGACTTACGATAAAATAAATAACTTTTAATTTCATCCAATACTGATGGATTTGAAGGCAATGCTTGGGCATGACAATTACAATGATTGGCAGACCAATAAATGATAGTTTTATTTTGGCAGGACATACCTTTTATCCAGCAAAGATTTATGCAGATTACAGGAAAGAATATAAAACTGATAAATATGATGCTATAACGGGCAACATATTATTTTGGGACAAAACAATAATCATTGATTTTAAGAACAAGAAATTTGGAATAAAATAAAAGCGAACGCACAACACGAACTGTGCAGAAAAGTGGGGCTGAAGCAAGAATAATCAACATTAAATGTATAGTCTCGACTGTCTTCTTTTATTTTGGTAATAAACCATATAATCATATTACAACATCACTTTCATTTTTCAATGCAGCACTTGTTTTTTTTCTTACCAGCCATTGATAAAATCCTGCGAAATATTTTTTCCAAACCTGCTCATCGTGTATGCCATCTGCATCTATCTGGTACGTAACATCGGTGTAGCCTGCCTTTCGCATAATGGTTACCATTGTAGCTACTTCTGCTACCATAGTTTCACTCTCCTGCGCACCGGCACAAAAATACCATCGCTGCCTAAGATTTAAAATTGCTTCGTTTTTAGAAATTATTTGTGTTGCTTCTTCAAATATATGAGGGGCATCCAGCCAAAGCGCAGGAGAAAAAATACCTACCGCACCAAATATATGTGGAAGATAAAGCCAGGCATAAAACTTATTAGACCACCCATAGAACTACCTGCTATGCAGGTGTGCTCTGGTGCTGTTTTTGTACGTAGTATATTATCTGTAAAAGGTTTTAATACTTCTGCAATATCTTTAATGTACGCTGCCCCTTCCCCCGCACCATGGTCAGGATGGTCATGCATCATGTACTCTGACATCCGGTGATCGGCACCATTTTCTATCCCAATAACTATTATATTTCCTTTCTCATAATCCAACGTTTCATCTATACCCCACTCCGCTCCAAAGGCATTAAATTCATCAAAAAGATTTTGGCCATCGTGCATATAAATAACAGGATATCGCTTATCTAAATCATTATAAGTTTGTGGCAGATAAACCCATATTTTTCTATGCCGGTTAAGCGAAGGGAAAAAGAAATTTTCATCTAAAATAAATACATTTTTTGTTGCTGTGGTTGTCATTGCTAGGCATTTTATTTTGCATATACTTTGCAATTATTGCACCGGAGAATTTGTAGTACAATGCCAAAGAAGTTTTTGTTGTTGCAATCGGCATTTTTATTTGCTATAAAAGATTATAATATCTACAAGCTAATAAAATAAGGACATAAAATAAGCCGCTCCCCAACTAAAGAGAGCGGCTTATACACTTTTACACTATACTTATTTTACTGAATCTACCAGAGTCTTAAAACTTTCTGGTTCGTTCATGGCAAGGTCTGCCAATACTTTTCTATTAAGGTCTATTCCTTTTTCTGTAAGCTTATGTATAAACTCACTGTACGTAATACCTTCTGCTCTCACAGCCGCATTTATACGGGCTATCCATAAAGTGCGGTATTCTCTTTTCTTTAATTTACGGCCTACATAGCTGTATGTAAGTCCTTTTTCCATTACGTTTTTAGCAACGGTATATACATTTTTACGTTTGCCGTAATATCCTTTAGCGGCTTTTAAAATTCTTTTTCTGCGTGCCCTGCTGGCAACTGCATTTACTGAACGTGGCATAATTAATTTTTTTTAAGTTTTTTAATCCGGTTAGATCATCATTATTTCAATCCCAGTAATCTTCTTACAAAATACATTTGTGTAGAATGTACCTCACCTGCCTGCCGCATAGCACGCTTGCGCTTAGTAGATTTTTTTGTAAGAATGTGGCGTTTAAATGGTTTTTGAAAGGTGATTTTACCTGAACCGGTAACTTTAAAGCGCTTTTTTGCGCTGCTGTTTGTTTTTACCTTTGGCATTATATAACTTATTATTGTTACTCCCTGCCGGCGGTCCGAAATGACGGACGCTTATGGAGCCATGTGGGAAATGTCTGAAAAGAAATATTCTTTTCGGGTTGCAAAAATAAGGGTTTTGGTTTACATACCTTCATAGTTTTTGCTTAACTCTAACCATACACATATCTATAAAGATTAAAAAATAATAATGCAAGCGATAAGAAGTGATACTGTGTGGTTGTATAAAAATCATTTAAACTAACCCGAATGCTACTGTATATAAAAACGTTTACCGTAATTTTTTGTGCTTTTGTAACTTTAACCTGCAACTGTTTACTTATCTTTCTATGTATTAGAAACTGATTCTTTATCTTATAATGTTACCTGCATCAATTATCATTGAACAGTTGACCGCAGCGTTTGCTTATTACCCGGCCCGCCATATATATTCAGGTTATAATTACCCGCTGCTACAATGCCGGGTAAAACAATAGCTTCATTTGCAAAATTGCTGCTTACCGTAATAATATTTTTATATACTAGCTGCCCTGCTGCATTTATAATATTTACCACATAATTGCCTGCTTTTTTATTAATAAAATTTAGGTGGATGATATGATCTTTTACGGGGTTTTCCTGTAAAATTATATCTGTCAATTTATTAATAGCATTCACTTTTACCACTGGGCTATATTTTTCTGTACCATTTACATCTACAGAAATTATGCGATAGTAATTATCGTTTATAGTTGCATTTTTATCAGTAAAAATATAAGCAGGACTACCGGTTGCAGGTATAGTTCCTGTAGTTTTAAAACTAACAGCATCATCGCTGCGCTGCACATTATACTTCTGTACATTTATTTCATTTGCCGTATTCCATTTTACATCTATGCCTACAGCATTAATTCTTTGCGCATTGAGCAAAGTAAATAATACGGGCAAAGTTGCTGCAGGCCTGTATTGTACAATAAATCTCGTTGGGGAGTATGTATTTACATCTGCACTTATAGCAAAAGGATAAGCAGTTTCTCCAATTAAATTTAAAGGCACAATATTACCATTATAATTATCTTTTAAATAGGCAGAAAAGCCTGGCGCATCCATATTGGTAGCGGTAAGTTTAAGGGTATAATTGCTTCCGCTTAATTGTGTTAAATATACCTGCTCATCTTCACTAATGGTAGCAGGCTGCCGGTTATCTACAGCAAGTTTACTGCTACCATTTAATATACTTATGTTTTCGCCGGTGTTCTGCAGTTTTAGTGCATCATTAAAATCTACCGCATTGTTATAAGCAGTATTAAACTGGATTAATGTACCATCTACTAAAACATTTGCGTTGTTTGTTAAGGTAATACTGAGCCGCTGTGTTTGCCCGCTAGTAAAAAACACATCTGGCACACCGGGTAATGTTGTTTTTGCTGCTTCGGTAAAGCTAACTGTTGCCCCGTTTACTGCTGCTCTTACAATCATTACCTGCCCGCTTTCCAATGTGTTCATCGTGGGGAAACCTACGGGATACTACCACCGCCACCATTAGAGATGGCATAATTACCTATATCAATCAGTGTATGATATCCTCCTAAATTGGCTCCTTTTTTTGGATCCCATAAATACACAAAAGGAGATAACCCTGTCATCACAAGATTTCTAAGATCTACCCTGCTAGCATAAGGGTTTCCTATAAATGCAAACTGGCCTGCAGTAGTTATAGAAAAAGTTTGGTTACCCGTAAGCAGCGGCCCGCTGGTACGCAGTGTAGTAGCAGATGTAGCAGCACCGGGCGGCAATATGCTTCTGTCTCCCCGCACATAAATTACATACGCA
The DNA here is from genome assembly GCA_025350645.1 of Ferruginibacter sp. Taxonomy (GTDB): domain Bacteria; phylum Bacteroidota; class Bacteroidia; order Chitinophagales; family Chitinophagaceae; genus Ferruginibacter. The sequence goes on along the minus strand of JANXXM010000068.1, from coordinate 8,045 downwards.
TTCTGGCTGCTTACAGGGAAAGTATTGGTATTGCCCAGCCCCACAAAATTATCTGCAACGGGGTCATAATATTTTATAGAAGTGGTAGCAGAGGCAGCATCATATCCGTTTGTACCACTAAAGGCAGGGTCTGTAATTATTGTTCCATACCCAGGCACAGCATTTACACCTGCGGCCTGCCTTTCTTGAAATGCCTGGTTAATTGTTTGTGTGGTGGCAGTATTTACGGCAACATACCGCCATTTTCTGCCAGTATGTATCCAGCGTTCTACCGTTACTTTTCCTGTAATACTATTGCCTGTAATATCTGCTACAGATGCTGTGCCTGCTGCATTTGATACTATAGTAAGATTATCGTTTGTAAATAATGTATTTCCTGCAGTAAGAAACTTTAATTCATTGGTAACTTTTAAAGTATCGGTACCACCTGGTATTCCTAATGTAGCTGTATTGCTTATGAAAAGATTTTTTACAGTCTTATCTTTCAAATAACTTCCACTAAAATTTATTCCGGCAAAATTAAGGTTAAGGGTCCCATTGGAAACATCAAAAATTCCTGCAACGTTTATTATACTTCCATTAATGTTAATGATAGCCGTACCGTTAATAGTGAGCGTTGCTCCTGCATCTACGGTTAAATTCTGGCAAAATGCAATGCCCGCTGGTATCAACGGATAATTAACTAACCCCGCAGGAATACGCACATTAGTAGTGCTTACAGGCACGTTACCATCACACCAATTGGAGGTTGTAAACCAGTCTGTACCAGTACTACCTGTCCATGTACCCGGGCAGGCAGTATTATTTTTATTACCAGCCTGCACCATACCGGTAGTAACGGCAAATAAAAATAAGAAGAAGTAAATTTTTTTCATAAGGAATAAGTTTGAAACTAAGCCTGTCTGTATTCTATTTTAAAATTCTTCTGCAATATTTTTATTTGTCAAAAAAGATTTAATAAAACGAATAAAATGGATATTGGTTCTCAAACGTAAAAATGAGGCAAATGTTATGAAAAACATGGAGAACTTCTTTTATAGTGCAGGGAAGTAATTTATTTTACATAATGGTATCAAAGTTTTGGCTTACCAACTAAGCTAAACTCATCTTTAAAACAAAAAATTTTTTTACCTGCCAAATTTATTTTTAAGTGCTGCTAAGGCATCCATCATATTTGCAGGTGCTGTTTCTTTTTTTGCCGGGGCAAAAGATTGTTTAGGTTTTTGATGATGATGATGAGCAGGTGCAGCTTCCGTTTGTTTTATGGATAACGCAATTCTTTTTCTTGCAGCATCTACTTCCATCACTTTTACTTTTACTTGCTGGTTAAGTTTTAAAACTTCTGATGGATCCTGGATATATTTATGTGCAATTTCTGATATGTGCACCAGCCCATCCTGCTTTACGCCAATATCTACAAATGCCCCAAAGCGGGTGAGGTTTGTTACGATGCCGGGCACTTCCATTCCTACATGCACATCATCTATAGAAAAAATTTGTGCAAACTCAAATAATTGCACAGCACTTCTAGGGTCTAGCCCCGGCTTTTTTAGTTCGTTAATAATATCCTTTATGGTATGCTCTCCAAATTTTTCTGAAATATATTTTTTTATTGTAACAGTTTTAAGTAATTCTTCATTGCCTATCAGTTTATTTACTTCAGTATTTAAATCTGCTGCAATATTTTCTACCAGCGAATAAGCTTCCGGATGTACCGCACTTGCATCCAGCAAATCAACCCCTTCTGTTATTCTTAAAAAACCTGCACATTGTTCAAATGCTTTACCACCAAGCCTCGGCACTTTTAGTAATTGTTTACGGCTTGTAAATTTTCCTTCCTGTTTTCTGTAAGCAACAATATTTTCTGCAATGGTACTTCCTATACCACTCACATAACTCAGCAAGTGTTTGCTTGCTGTATTTAAGTTTACGCCCACCATATTTACACAACTCATTACCGTTTGATCCAACTTTTCTTTTAACCTTGGCTGGATTACATCATGCTGATACTGCCCCACACCAATGCTCTTAGGATCTATTTTTACCAACTCTGCCAGTGGGTCCATCAACCTGCGGCCTATACTCACAGCACCTCTTATTGTAATATCCTCATTAGGAAATTCCTGCCTGGCAATTTCTGATGCGGAGTAAATACTTGCACCATCTTCATTAACCAGGTACACGGGCAAACCAAAATTTAATTTCTTTACAAACTGTTCCGTTTCTCTTCCTGCTGTACCATCACCAATGGCAAAAGCTTCAGTACTGTATTGTTTTACAAGTAATCGTAAAGTATGTTCCGCATGATCTATCTTGTTTTTTTCGTGTAGATATATGAGCGATGTTTTTTGCAATTCGCCTTTTTCATCTATGCATACCACTTTACAACCCGTTCTATAACCAGGGTCAATAGCCAAAATTCTTTTGCTGCCCAAAGGCGAACTCAATAACAACTGACGCAGATTTTCTGCAAAAACATTTATAGCTTCTTCGTCTGCAGCTGTTTTTAATGCTGTTCGAAATTCAGTTTCCAGGCTGGGCTGCAACAGGCGGCGATAGCTGTCTTTACCTGCTTTACGAATTTGATCGCTGCAATTACTCATTCTCTTAATGTAAATAGCTTCAATTATTTCTAATGCAATTTCTTCCTGAGGCTCTATAGCAATTCTTAAAAAGCCTTCCAAAAAACCACGCAATACTGCAAGTGTTCTGTGCGATGGAATGCTGGAAATACGTCCGCTAAAAGCAAAATAATCTTTGTATTTTATGGCTTCAGTTTCTTTATCTGTAACAACCGTACTTTTTAAATTGCCTTCTTTTTCAAAAAATTTACGCAGCTTTTCTCTTATGGAAATATCTTCATTAATTGTTTCTGCAATAATATCTCTTGCACCCTGCAATGCAGCTTCTGCCGTCATTACTTTTTCATTTATATATGCTGCTGCTACTTTTTCAACATCAATATCATTTTGCTGCAAAATCTTTTCAGCAAGCGGCTGCAGGCCATTCTCCCTTGCAACCACTGCTTTTGTTTTTCGTTTTTGTTTGTAAGGCAAATACAAATCTTCCAGCTGGCTTATGGTTATTGCAGCATTTATTTTTGCCTGCAATTCTTCCGTTATTTTCCCCTGTTCTGTTAAAGTTTTTTCTATAAATGTTTTGCGTTCTGCAAATTCATTCATGGCTTTATTTTCATCCTGTATTTGTTGTATTTGTACTTCATCTAATGCGCCTGTACTATCTTTTCTGTACCGGGCAATAAAGGGTATAGTGCTCCCTTCTGCCAATAATTGTAAAACAGTCTCTACCTGCAATGGTTTTATGGAAAGCTTTTGCGCTATGAGGTTATTGAACATAAGTATTTTTATTTTTAGCCAAAATGGAATTTCACTTAATTATTAAAATATTTGCATCAGATATTTTCACTAATAAATGAAACATCAATTTTACTGTAAAACCGCACAGATTTTTAGTTAAATTTTTTGGATTGTGAAAGTAAGGATATTTACCAATGAGAAAAGGGCTTAAATGAAGCCCTTTTAAAATATATTCTTATAGTAAGATTTTAGTTGCCGGTACCAGCAGTATAGTCTTCTGTTATTGGTCTGCCACCGGCAATAAATTTTTTGTTGTAGTAAGATTCATTCAGGCTGCTTATGGTTACCCCACGGGAGCAACTGGAGTGTACAAAATATCCATCTCCAAGGTAAACCCCTACATGACTTACGCCACCCGTTGTATTAAAAAATACAAGGTCACCTTCCAGCATGTCATCTCTCTTTAATTTGTTGCAAAGCGCATACTGTTCCCTTGCGGTACGAGGCATTACAATACCGAATACTGTACTAAATAATTTGCCTGTAAATGCACTGCAATCTATACCTGTTTTACCTGTTCCACCATACCTGTACCTGGTGGCCCACCATTCGTCTATAAATGAGAAAAGAGCTACATCCAAGAGGGATTCTACCTCCCTATTTAAAATTTGGGCATATTTGAACTGTAGGGGGCTGCAAAATTCCGTAGTAATTTTTACTGCCGGTACTACAACCCTTTTTGTAAAGTTTACAAACGTTGAACTGTGATAACTAGTAGTCTGTTCCGATGGCACATAAACAATTCCATCTCCTTTCAAATTCATATCCGCCAAAAAATTGGATTTTTTTTGAGCGGTAACCGAAGTAACTGTAAAAACGCTAAGCGCAACAGAAACAAATAGTAAGTTTTTCATACGTAAAATGCTTGTTTACACGTATAAGACTTTGTCTATTGTTATTTGTGCATCTGTGATTCTTTGATTGTCTTTTGGGCTTTTCTAGTCTATAATTCTTGTCCTACATCAATTGATAATTAAATTATTATATTGTATTGTTGCAAAAATAGGACTATGAGCCCTAAATACAGCTTTTAACAAGTATTAATTTTTACGTAATGAGAATTTTAGCAAAATGATAACAAGTAAAATTATTTTGTTTTCATTTGAAATAAGTTAAGAAGCCAATTTTACCTATCAGTACTTTATGTGGATAACCAACCTTTTTCTATACTTTTTTTAAAACGATATTTGCCTGCTTCACATCATTTTGGATAACAACACATGAAATTTTCTCACTTACACGTACATACGCAATTTTCATTATTAGATGGCGCAGCATCAATAAAAGGGCTGTATAAAAAGGCCATAAGTGATGGTATGCCTGCACTTGCCATAAGCGATCATGGCAATATGTTTGGCGCATTTGAATTTGTAAAAGAAGCATACAAACATAAAAATGATGATGGTACATTAAAAGTAAAACCAATTGTGGGTTGTGAATTTTATATTACAACAGATCGTACAAGGAAAACCTTTAGTAAAGAAGAACGTGACCCACGTAACCACCAGATATTGCTGGCAAAAAATGAACAGGGATATAAAAATTTGGTAAAACTTACATCGCTGGGTTATATAGAAGGCATGTACAGTAAATACCCGAGGATTGATAAACAGCTTATACATAAATATCATGAAGGCCTTATTGCTACCACTTGTTGCCTTGGTGCACTGGTACCGCAAACCATTTTAAAAAAAGGAGAGGCAGAGGGAGAAAACGAATTTAAATGGTGGCTTAATATTTTTCAGGAAGATTATTATGTAGAGCTGCAGCGGCATGGTATACCCGACCAGGATAAAGTAAATACCATTTTATTAAAATTTGCAAAAAAGTACAATGTAAAAGTTATTGCAAGTAATGACAGTCATTATGTGGAGCAGGAAGATTTTAATGCACATGATATTTTATTGTGCATTAATACCGGAGAAAAACAAAGTACACCTGCCATGCGGGAGTTTAGCGATGATGATGTGAGTATGAAAAATAAGCGTTTCGCTTTTCCAAATGACCAGTTTTTTTTTAAAACAGGTGCACAAATGTCCGAGGTATTTCATGACCTGCCAGAGGCTATAGACAATACCAATGAAATTATTTCCAAGATAGATTTATTGGATCTAAAACGGGATATTCTTCTCCCCCATTTTGTAGTGCCGGCCAATTTTAAAACACAGGATGATTACCTGGCAAGCCTTACCTGGAGCGGTGCAAAAGAAAGGTATCAGATTTTTACGCCAGAGACTGAGGAACGTATTTCATTTGAACTGGGAGTGATAAAAGAAATGGGCTTTGCAGGTTATTTTCTTATAGTAAGCGATTTTATAAGAGCAGGTAAAGAGATTGGCGTTTTTGTTGGCCCAGGTCGTGGATCTGCTGCAGGTAGTGTAGTAGCCTATTGCATTGGTATTACCAACATAGATCCTATAAAATACAATTTACTTTTTGAGCGTTTCTTAAATCCGGAACGTAAATCTATGCCGGATATAGATACCGACTTTGATGATGAAGGAAGGCAAAAAGTAATTGATTATGTAGTAGAAAAATATGGCAAAAACCAGGTAGCGCAAATTATTACGTATGGCACAATGGCGGCCAAAAGCAGCATTGCAGATGTAGCAAGGGTAATGGATCTTCCGCTGCAGCAAAGCAGGGCATTATCCGGTCTTGTACCGGAGCGGCCGGGCATGAATCTAAAAAGATTATTAACCGCACCTATTACAATAAAAGATGCAGGAAAAACCGGCGAAAAATCGCTGGAAGAAAAAGAACAATTACAACCTGATGACGTTGAAAAAATAAAAAAATTAAGAGAATTTTATAATGGTACAGATGAGATTGCAAAAGTGTTGCAGGAAGCAGAAAAGCTGGAAGGTTCTGTACGTAATACAGGTATACATGCCTCTGCTATAATTATTGCACCAAAAGACTTAACGGATCTGTTGCCCGTAGCTACCTCCAAAGAATCTACCCTTTGGCTTACGCAAATAGAAGGAGGTTCTATTGAAGAGGCAGGGGTAATAAAAATGGATTTTCTGGGGTTGAAAACGCTTAGTATTCTTAAAACAGCCTTAGCACTTATAAAACAAAACCATGAAGTAGTAATAAGTATAGATGATATACCGCTGGATGATGAAAAAACATATACTCTTTACCGGCAGGCAGATACCAATGCTACTTTTCAGTTTGAAAGCCCCGGAATGCAGAAATACCTGCGGGAATTAAAACCCGATAAATTCGGTGATCTTATTGCCATGAATGCCTTATACCGCCCGGGTCCTATGGCATATATTCCAAACTTTATTGCACGCAAACATGGCAGGCAGGAAGTTACTTATGACCTACCGGAAATGAAAGAAATTCTGGAAGAAACTTATGGCATTACTGTTTACCAGGAGCAGGTAATGTTACTTTCTCAAAAGCTGGCAGATTTTAGTAAAGGCCAGGCAGACATTTTGCGCAAAGCCATGGGTAAAAAGGATAGAAAAACGCTGGACAAAATGAAGGGCGATTTTATGAAAGGCGCTACCGGCAAAGGACATCCGGAAAAAGCGCTCGAAAAAATTTGGACAGATTGGGAAGCATTTGCGCAATACGCTTTTAATAAATCTCACTCCACTTGTTATGCTTTTGTTGCTTACCAAACTGCTTATTTAAAAGCGCATTACCCGGCAGAATATATGGCGGCAGTTTTAAACCATGCAGGAAGCATAGATAAGATTACTTTCTTTATGGAAGAGTGCAAACCTATGGGCATAAAAGTGCTGGGACCGGATATTAATGAATCGCAAAATGGCTTTGCTGTAAATGAAAAAGGAGAAATCCGTTTTGGTTTTAGCGGTATGAAAGGTGTAGGAGAAAATGCCATTGAAAACCTGGTAGAGGAACGCCAGAAACACGGCAGATATAAAGATGTATTTGACTTTGTAAAAAGAATAAACCTAAGAGCAGTAAGCAAAAAAACACTTGAAAGTTTAATTTATAGTGGATCCTTTGATGGCTTTGAAGAAATACACAGAGCCCAGTATTTTTTTCAGGCACCGGGTGATGCGGCTTCGCTGGATAAGATTTTAAAATTTGGTGCTGTATTTCAATCTCAGGCACAAAGTAGTGCCAATACACTTTTTGGCGAATTACAAATGCCGGATATTATGCCGCCAAAATTAGCCACATGCCCTCCCTGGCAACTGGTAGAAAAACTAGATTTTGAAAAAGATGTTACCGGCATGTATATGAGCGGCCACCCACTGGATGATTTTAAATTTGAAATGACATATTACAATATTACCCGAGTGGCAGATTTTACAGAGATGAAAAATGCTGCGGATGGCAAACCATCTTTACGCCCGTACAGGATGGCAGGGCTTGTTACAGATGGACAGCACAGGGTTACTAAAACCGGTAAAAATTTTGGCATACTCCATATAGAAGATTTTAGCGGCAAAGCAGATTTTGCACTGTTTGGAGAAGACTACCAACGCTATAGTAATTATTTGGAAAAAGGGACCATTGTTTTACTGGAGGGCGGCTTTAAGCAGCGGTATAACAGCGATACTTATGAATTTAAAATCTCCAAATTACACTTGCTGGAAACAGTAAAGCAAACGCTTACCAAAGAAGTAAAACTGGAGCTGGCTGCAGTGGGAATAGATGAAAAATTTATACAATTTCTGGAAA
>JANXXM010000046.1 GCA_025350645.1 Ferruginibacter sp. | reverse complement strand
GCTCAAAATTTCTCCAGTAAAAAATAAGCAAATTTCTTCTCAAAAAGCTGATACAGACATTCTCATAAAAGGCGCAAGAGTACATAATCTCAAAAACGTAACGGTTGTTATACCAAGAAATAAACTGGTAGTAGTAACAGGAGTATCCGGCTCAGGAAAATCATCTCTTACTATTGATACTTTATTTGCTGAAGGGCAGCGCCGCTATGCAGAAAGTTTAAGTGCTTATGCACGCCAGTTTATGCAGCGAATGAATAAACCTGATGTAGATTTTATAAAAGGGCTATGCCCTGCTATAGCTATTGAACAAAAAGTGATAACCCGCACGCCACGAAGTACGGTAGGAAGTATGACTGAAATATATGATTATCTGCGCTTGCTATATGCCCGTACAGGAAAAACAATTTCTCCCATAAGTGGAAAAGAGGTTAAAAAAGATGATGTACCGGATGTGGTAAAAGCAATAAACGAAACAGCAAATGATGATAAAATATTAATACTTGCATTATTTAAAAGCCATGCTAACAGGGATTTTAGAGAGGAATTAAATATTTTACTTCAAAAAGGATTTTCTCGCCTTTATATAAACAATGAAATAAACAATATTGAAGATATACTAGACGATCAGCATCTGAAAAAATACAAAGGGGATGCTTATATCTTAATAGACAGGCTCATAAAAAAAGAATTTGATGAGGATGATATACATCGTATAGCAGATAGTGCAGGTACTGCCTTTTACGAGGGTGAGGGTACGGTGTTTTTGCAGATAAATAAAAACAAACCTTTAAAATTTAGCAATAAATTTGAAATGGATGGTATTGTGTTTGAAGAACCTGTGCCTAATTTATTTTCCTTTAATAATCCTTTTGGGGCGTGCCCAAGCTGCGAAGGTTTTTCTATGGTGCTTGGCATAGATAATGACTTGGTAATACCTGATAAAAGGCTGAGTTTGTATGAAGGAGCTGTAGCCCCGTGGAAGGGTGAAAAAATGAGTTTATGGAAAGATAGTTTTATTGCTAACGCAAAGAAATTTGATTTTCCTGTACATAAACCTGTAATGGATCTTACCGAAAAGCAATTGCAGGATTTGTGGTATGGTAACCAATATGCAAATGGCATAAATGATTTTTTTAAAGAAGTAGAGCAAAATTTATACAAGGTGCAGTACCGGGTAATGCTTAGCAGGTTTAGAGGAAGAACGCTTTGCCCGGATTGTAAAGGTTACCGCCTGCGAAAGGAAGCTTTGTATGTGCAGGTAGCGCAAAAAAATATCGGAGAACTATGTCAGCTTCCAATAAAAGATCTTCAAAAGTGGTTTGATAAAATAAAACTGAGTGAATATGATGGGCAAGTTGCAAAAAGGATTTTAATAGAAATTCATCACCGGTTGAAAACGATGATTGATGTAGGACTTGGTTACCTTACTTTAAATCGCTTGGCAAATTCTCTTAGCGGCGGCGAAAGCCAGCGTATACAACTTACCAGGAGTTTGGGCAGCAACCTTACCAATTCTTTATACATTCTGGATGAGCCATCTATCGGACTTCATAGCAGGGATACAAAAAACCTTATAGTGGTATTAAAAGAACTGAGAGATCTTGGAAATACAGTGGTGGTGGTGGAGCATGATGAAATGATGATGAGAGAAGCAGATCATATTATAGACATGGGGCCACTTGCCAGCCACTTGGGTGGGGAGGTAATAGCCGAGGGAAATTATGATGAATTGATTGCAAATACCAATAGCCTTACCGGAAAATATTTATCGGGTACTTTAAAAATAGAACCACCAAAAACAGTAAGAAAATGGAACCGCTCCATAAAAATAGAAGGTGCGAGACAAAATAATTTAAAAGATATTTCAGTAGAATTTCCATTGAATATTTTATGTGCAGTGAGTGGGGTAAGTGGCAGTGGAAAAACAACGCTTGTAAAACAGATTTTATACCCTGCCTTGCAAAAAATAAAAGGCGAAGTATCAGATAAAGCAGGGCTTTACAGAAAAATAGCGGGTGATATAGATTATATAAATCAGATAGAACTGGTAGACCAGAACCCAATAGGAAAAAGCAGTCGCAGCAACCCTGTAACTTATATTAAAGCATACGATGAAATACGGGATTTATATGCCAGGCAACCGCTTTCTAAAATGCGGGGATTTATGCCCAAACATTTTTCTTTTAATGTAGATGCAGGCCGTTGCGATGCCTGCAAAGGCGAAGGTGAGCAATTGGTAGAAATGCAATTTTTAGCAGATGTACACCTGGTATGTGAGGTATGTAATGGCAGGCGGTTTAAAGAAGAAGTGCTGGAAGTTAAATACAAGGAAAAAAATATTCATGATGTACTGGAGATGAGTGTAGATGAAGCGATAGCTTTTTTTGCAATTGCACTTACTTCAAAAGTAAAGGAAAAGGATGATGGGGTAGATGTAGCGAAAAAAATACAACCGTTAAGTGATGTAGGATTAGGTTATGTAAAACTCGGCCAATCATCCAACACCCTTAGTGGCGGCGAAGCACAGCGGGTAAAACTCGCTTCTTTTTTGGGTAAGGGAAAAGCGCAAGGCCATATACTTTTTATTTTTGATGAGCCTACAACTGGTCTTCATTTTCATGATATAAAAAAACTGCTTGCCTCTATGAACGCATTGGTGGAACAGGGACATTCTATTTTGGTAATAGAACACAATACTGATGTTATAAAAAGTGCAGACTGGGTAATAGACCTTGGGCCTGAGGCCGGGGATAAGGGCGGCAACCTTATATTTGCAGGCAAGCCTGCAGACCTTAAAAAAGTAAAAGAAAGTTATACTGGAAAGTTTTTGTGAAAGAAAAAAGGATGATAATTTTGAATGAAAAATTTATTAGTATAAAATAATTATATCATTAACGCTTTATTATAAGCATCAAAATAATACAAAAATTAAATGAAAAATTACCTGATCATTGGGGCATCTACTGGGATAGGAGCAGCCACTGCAAAATTACTGGCAAAGGAAAATAATGTATTTGGCACCTATAATAAAACAAATCCGGAGCCTTTTCAAAATATAACTTACTATAGTTTAAATGTGCTGGATGAAAATATAGATCTTTCTTTTTTACCGGAAATGATTGATGGTATTGCTTACTGCCCGGGAAGCATAAACCTAAAACCTTTTGCGAGAATAAAGGCAGAAGATTTTATGAATGATTATGCGCTGCAGGTAGTTGGTGCAGTAAAAATTATACAAGCTATATTACCAAGATTAAAAGCTGCAGAAAACGCATCAATTGTTTTGTTTTCCACAGTGGCAGTGCAGGGTGGTTTTAATTTTCATAGTTTAGTATCATCATCTAAAGGAGCTATAGAAGGATTGGCAAAAGCACTGAGTGCAGAACTGGCGCCAAAAATAAGAGTGAATGTAATTGCACCTTCAATAACCGATACACCCCTTGCTGCAGGACTACTAAACACAGCAGAAAAAAAAGAAGCAAATGCGCAACGGCATCCACTAAAAAAAATTGGAACTGCAGATGATATTGCAGCAATTGCTGTATTTTTATTATCAGAGAATGCAGGATGGATAACGGGCCAGGTAATACATGTAGATGGTGGAATGAGTACAATAAAAATGTAGTTAATTATATTTTGGAAATAAATATTTACCCAATGTATGCAACAACTACAAATGTGGATGATTATGGTAATGTAGTCAAAAATGGTTGGTGATTTTATCATTTTTGTTTTGAAATTTTGCATAATCAATCAAAAGAATAGTAGGCTCTGCTGAGGAGCAACCTATGAGCAATATGGTTGATGCTAAACGATAAAAGGAGTTAGTA
>JANXXM010000020.1 GCA_025350645.1 Ferruginibacter sp. | reverse complement strand
CCAAAGTTGAATGCAATTTTGCATAAGTATATTTTTCACCATTTACTATATACAATGCAACAAAAAATTTTTTTTACCTCTGCTATTTTTTTTCTGTTTCACTGGTCTGCCAGATCGCAATCTCCAGGAGATAGTTTAAGGCTTAGCTTACCTGCTGCGGAGAAAATATTTTTGCAAAAAAACTTAACACTGCTTGCGGCAAAATATAATATTGATGCCAGCAAAGCCCTCATACAACAGGCAAAATTATGGGACAACCCTATACTAAGTACCGACCAGAATATTTATGACGGAGCAAAAGGAGATGGAAAATTTTTTGCGCATGATGCCAGCCGTGGCCAGGTATATGTGCAGCTTACACAGCTACTGCGTACTGCAGGCAAACGAAATAAACTTGCACAACTGGCTATAGATAATACCAGTATAGCAGCAGAACAATTTGATGATATTATGCGCACATTACGCTACGCACTTAGAACCGACCTGCTCGAAATAAACCACCAGCTTAAATTAAAAATTATTTTTGAAAGTGAAATTGCTGCATTAAAAAATCTTGTAGCAGGTATGGATGAAGAATTAAAAGCCGGCAACATAGCTATGAAGGATAATATGCGGCTAAAGGCATTATTATTTGGCCTGCAAAATGAGTTGGTAAATATAGATGCTGCAATGATGCCTGTGCAGGCAGAATTAAAACTGCTGCTGCAGGCACCGGATAGTAGTTTTATTGTACCTCAGCTTATCTACAAATTTGCAAACATTACCACATTCATTATTCCGCAGAAAGATAGTTTAATACAAGTAGCCTTGCAAAACAGGGCAGATGCAAAGCTGGCTAAAACCGCATTAGATTATCAGAAAGATAATCTTACTTACCAGAAAGCATTGGCAAAACCAGATATTACTATCGGCACTGAATATGATCAGCGCAGCAGTTATAACCCCAATTATGTAGGCCTTGCTGTGGCAATACCCCTTAATATTTTTAATAAAAACCAGGGTAATATTAAAGCTGCAGCGTATAATATAAAACAGCAAGAATCCTTATCCAGCCTGCAATACAGCAAAATAACCAATGAAGTAAATGCAGCAGCATCCCGTTTCATTTATTTGCAACAGGTAAACAATTTGCAACAACTGGATTTTTCCCGCAAGTACGATGAGCTTTTTCAAAGTATGGTAAAAAGTTACAAAGAGCGGCAAATTAATTTATTGGAATTTATAGATTTTACAGACGCTTACAAGGATACCAAACTTAAACTTACCGAGCAGCACAACAATCTTTTAAAAGCAGCAGAAGATATTAATTATACCACCAACAGTAATATTATTTCTATTAACTAACCTTTTAAAAAATTGAAATGCAATTTGTAAAAATGATTTTATCGTTGTTCACGCTAATAATAATGTGGATACTATATTCCGGTGGGTTAATAAAATCTAAAACTCATTTAAATGCCAAAAAACATCCTGAAAATGCAAATGCATAAACAAAAATTTACCAAGCAAATAAACCGTTTTATAAAATTATGAATCCTGTAAAAAAATTATCTATACTGGTCATCGTTAGTTCAATAATATTTTCGTGCAAAAGCAAAGAAACAGAACTGGTGAAAGATGATAGAATTTGTATTACAGATTCTATGGCAAAAATAATTACAATAGATTCTGCAACCCTAAGCAATATGGGGAGCGAGTTAAAACTAAGTGGGGAAGTAAGTTTTGATGATAAAAAAGTTTCTAAAGTGTATCCATTTAGCAGCGGGCAGGTATTACAGGTAAATGTATCTGTTGGGGATAAAGTGAGTAAAGGGCAAACACTGGCTGTTATTAAAAGTGCAGATGTTTCTGGTAATTATAGCGATCTTTCTACAGCAGGTAATGACGTGGCCATTGCAAAAAAACAAATGGATAACCAGCAATCATTATATAAAAATGGAATAGCCAGCGAAAGGGAATTAATTGAAGCAAAAGAAAATTATCAAAAAGCTGCAACAGCCGTAACAAAACTTAAAAATCAAATTTCTATAAACGGTGGTGGGCATACCACAGCTAACGGTACCTATAATATTACTGCACCAATAAATGGGTATGTGGTAGAGAAAAAAATAAACCAGGGCGGCTTCATAAGAGCAGATGCTAATGATAATTTATTTACCATTGGCGATGTGAGTGATGTGTGGATTGTAGCAAATGTATACGAAACAGACATAGCAAAAGTAAAACGGGGCTACGCTGCTCAGGTAACCACACTTGCATATCCGGATAAAGTTTTTACCGGTGTGGTAAGTGATGTAAGTAATATACTTGACCCCATTACAAAAGTGATGAAAGTAAGGGTGAAGCTACCCAATGCCAGTAATGAATTAAAGCCAGAAATGTTTGCAAATATTATCATCACAAATAAGGAGGGGCAAAATAACATTGCCATTTCATCTAAAGCTATCATCTCAGAAAATGGAAAAAATTACGTGGTATTATATAAAGCAAAATGCGATTTAAAAGTACAGGAAATAGAAATTTTGAAAACGATTGGCGAAAGAACTTACATAAAATCTGGTGTGCAGCAGGGAGATAAAGTTATAGCAGGCAATCAGATTTTATTGTTTAATGCAATTACAGAAAAATAGCAATGGATAACAACCGGGCACCGCATATTTTAAATACGTCTGCAAATTTATTAGGCATTTGTTTTCTTATACTTACCTCTATCCAGGTTTTAAACGTTGCAGCAAAAACAATTATAGATTCCATTATAGCTATTGCTATTGTATTGTTTACTACAAGCTGTTTTCTTTCCTTTATTGCAATGAGAAAAGGGAATGGAGTAAGCGAACGGTACGAAAAAATTGCAGATTATATTTTCTTATCCGGATTAGCTGTGCTATTCATCACTACTATGCTTTTGGTATTAAATATTATTCAATAATTAGTTCGCTTAAAATTAAACATGAATAAGTTCATTAAAAATATAATTCATTTTTCGCTTCGTCATCGTTATATGGTATTTTTCTTAACGGCTGTAGTTGCCGTTATTGGTGTATTCGCATATAAAAATACACCGGTAGAAACTTTCCCGGATGTAACCAATACGCAAATAATTATCATAGCACAATGGCCCGGCAGAAGTGCAGAGGAGATGGAGAAATTTGTGACCATACCGATGGAAACCGTTTTAAATTCTGTACAAAAAAAATCTAACCTGCGTACTACTTCTGCATTTGGTTTATCGTACATCCGCATTATTTTTGATGATGATGTAGATGATGCATTTGCACGCCAGCAGGTATTGAGCAGGCTGGGCGGAGCAGACCTGCCTGATGGTGTAAAGCCTGATGTACAGCCACCGTACGGGCCTACCGGAGAAATTTACAGGTATACTTTAAAGAGCGCTACACGCAGTATTAGAGATTTAACCACCATACAAAATTGGGTGCTGGACCGCCAGTTTAAAAGTGTACCCGGCGTGGCAGATGTAAATAGTTTTGGCGGCGAAGAAAAAACGTATGAAGTAAGTGTGAACCCGGAGTTGCTCATAAAATACAATCTCAGTTCGCTGGATGTGTATAATGCCATATCAAAAAGTAATGTAAATGTTGGTGGAGATGTGATAGAAAAAAATGGGCAATCCTATCTTGTAAGAGGTATTGGCCTGCTTAATAATATTGAAGATATAGAAAATATCATCATCAATAAAACCAATGCTGTTCCTTTATTAGTAAAAAATGTAGCGGATATAAAAGAAGGCGGAAAGCCACGGCTGGGGCAGGTTGCAAGAGACCAAAACGAAGATGTGCTGGAAGGAATTATTGTAATGCGCAAGGGTGAAAATCCATCGGAAGTACTGGATAATGTGCGGGCAAAAGTAAAAGACCTTAATGAAAATATTTTACCCAAAGATGTAAAAATAGATACCTTTTATGACCGTACAAACCTGATGGATTTTGCACAGGAAACCGTAATACATAATTTGATTGAAGGAATTATTCTGGTAACGATTATTGTATTACTCTTTATGGCAGACTGGCGTACTACTGTTACCGTAAGCATCATCATACCCCTCTCCCTTTTGTTTGCATTTATATGCATGCGCATAAAAGGTATGAGTGCAAACCTGCTGAGCATGGGCGCTATAGATTTTGGAATTATAATAGATGGTGCGGTGGTAATGGTAGAGGGATTGTTTGTAGCATTGGATTTACGGGCAAGGGAAGTAGGTATGCCCAAATTTAATAAGCTGGCAAAACTGGGCTTGTTTAAAACTACGGGTACAGAAATGGGTAAGTCTATTTTCTTTTCAAAAATAATAATCCTCACCTGTCTTATTCCCATATTTGCTTTTCAAAAAGTAGAAGGCAAAATGTTTTCTCCACTGGCCTATACACTTGGGTTTGCGCTTATAGGTGCATTGCTTTTCACCCTCACTTTTGTACCTGCCCTCTCCAGCATTTTATTGCGTAAAAACGTTAAGGAAAAGCATAATCCGGTGGTATTATTTTTTGAAAATTCGGTGAGCAAAATGCTGGCATTAGTTTATCGCAACCAAAAAAAAAGTGTAATGATTGCGCTGGTAATAATGATTATAAGTTTTGCATCTGCCAAATTTTTAGGGTCAGAATTTTTACCGGAATTAAATGAAGGTGCATTGTGGGTAGAAGCAGAGCTACCGATGAGCGTATCGCTGGATGAAGCAAATGGTATTTCCAATAAAATGATAGATGTACTGAAAGAATTTCCAGAAGTAAAACAAACACTCTCGCAGGTGGGTAGAACCAACGACGGCACCGATCCTAAAGGATTCTTTAATGTACAAATACAAGTAGATCTTACCCCGCAAAAAGAATGGAAAAGAAAGATTACCGAGGAGCAATTAATTGATGAGATGGATATTCAGTTAAAGAAATACCCGGGTATTGTTTACAATTATTCTCAACCTATACGGGATAATGTAGAAGAAGCAGTGGCGGGAGTACATGCGGCTCTGGCTGTAAAAATATTTGGAACAGATTTTAATGTGCTGGATAGTACAGCAAATAAAGTAATGGATGTTTTAAAAAATGTAAAAGGAATTGATGATTTAGGTGTGCTAAGAAATCTTGGTCAGCCAGAGTTCAGGATAGAATTAGACCAGCAAAAAATGGCTTTTTATGGTGTAATAACCGCAGATGCGAATGCGGTGATAGAAATGGCTATTGGCGGCAAAGCCGCTACACAGCTCTATGAAGGCGAAAGAAAATTTGATATCCGCATTCGGTATCAAAAAGATTTTAGAAATACACAAAACACCATCGAAGCTTTGATGGTACCCACAAGCGATGGAGCAAAAGTGCCTTTAAAAGAAATAGCAGATATCAAAACAATAACAGGGCCGGCGTTTATTTACAGAGATAATAATATGCGATACATAGCCGTTAAATTTTCAGTAAGAGGAAGAGACCTGGGAAGTACCATTGCAGAAGCACAGGAAAAAGTAACGGGTGCAGTGGCATTACCGCACGGATATAAAACCACCTGGAATGGTGAGTTTGAAAACCAAACAAGAGCATCTAACACACTGGCCAAGGTTGTACCTGTTTGTCTGCTATTAATTTTTATTATTTTATTCATCACTTTTGGCAATGTAAAAGATGCAACGCTTACTATTTTAAATGTGCCCTTTGCATTAATAGGTGGCATACTTGCTTTGCACATTACGGGCATTAATTTTAGCATAAGTGCGGGCATAGGTTTTATTGCATTATTTGGCGTTTGTATTCAAAACGGAGTAATATTAATTTCTGTTTTCCGAAAAAATTTAGAAGCAAAAATGCAACTGGACGAAGCAATACGGCAAGGCGTAATATCCCGTGTGCGGCCAGTGATAATGACGGCGCTTATGGCCATGATAGGATTGATGCCTGCAGCAATATCCACAGGTATTGGTAGCGAAACGCAAAAACCTTTGGCAGTAGTGGTAATTGGTGGGTTAATTACTTCTACCCTTCTTACATTGCTCATACTACCGGTAATATATGCGCTCGTTTATAAGCTTATGCACAACAGAGAAAATAGAAAATTATTAAGAAAAACCGGTATGGTAAGCAAGGTTGAAAAACTAAATGAGTAAAGTAATTTATATCCGAAGTGTTATATCCAATTCAATAGTATCTATTGCTAAATATTATAAAATTATCCATTGCTGCAATTAAAATGAAAGGGTTAGCAATAAAATTACATAATCATATTTTTAACAACACAGCAGTTAAAAATTAATTTTAGAAATATCAAATTGTAAAAGCATTTTAATCAAATAAATTCATTCATCTTATTTTTTTTGTAGTCGCATACAACCCATAAAAGTATTCAATATTGTAGCATACAAACATCACTGCTACAAAAATAAAAGTTGCAGCTGCTGAAAACAGTTTTTAATCATTTGGATGAACGGATTCATTTGTATTAAAAAATTTGTAAAGCTTTTCTTTCCGGAATATAATAAAGATGCAGGCATTTATATTTTGTTACTAATGGCCGGTTGTAAGCTTAGTGAGCCTAATTGAATGATAACAAAAATATAATTTCACCCAGCAAAACGCTAATGGCTAAGCGTTAGTTAATTAGATTAATTAAGTACATATATTGCAGGTAACTTTAGGTTTCATACCACTTTCCGATATATATTTGTATGTCAAAAATTACTTGCCCCCTACCAAGGCGTACCGATAATATTTTATGTAATATAGTTAAGACAGCAGCAAGACAAATATTAAATATTCTTTACAAGGCAATGATAATAAATGACCCCCTTTTTTTAAAATAATATCATTATGAGATTGCTATTGTGTGCCCTATCCAGTTTTTTTTTTAACGTTTGTACCGCCCAGGTTTCAGACACTACAACTCTTTTGCAAAACTCAACAATTAATAAAACATTACCAGGCAGTCATAATGGAAAACTTCACACCCTTATTATTCCGGTTGCATGTATAACTTATGGCGTAATATCTTTACACAGCAGTGGTTTAAAAAAGCTGGATGCAGATACAAAATATGAGATAAAGGAAGATCACCCGGGATATGCAACAAAACTCGATAATTATTTACAATACACCCCTGCGCTTGCAGTTTATGGTTTAAATGCAGCAGGCATTAAAGGTAAAAATAACCTGCGTGACAGAACAATTATTTACGGCATTTCCACACTCCTCTCTTCAGCCACAGTTTTATCATTAAAAAAAATAACAAAGGTAGAAAGACCCGATGGATCGGGGGCAAACTCTTTCCCCTCGGGCCATACCACTACTGCATTTGCGGCTGCAGAGTTTTTAAGGGAAGAGTATAAAGATCAGTCGCCATGGTATGGTATAGCAGGCTACGGTGCGGCGGCAGCAACGGGTATTTTGCGTTTATACAATAACCGGCATTGGGTAAGTGATGTAGTGGCAGGTGCAGGCTTTGGTGTATTGTCTACCAAAATTGCTTACTGGATTTATCCGGCTCTAAAAAGAAAATTATTCAAGAACAAACCAATGCATGCTATCGTGATGCCTTTTTATCAAAATCACTCTACAGGTTTTGCAATGGTTTATCATTTTCCCCACTAAAAATATTTTAATGTCTCTGCTTTTATCAAAAACAATATCACTGGTTATTATTTTTATTGTATTCTTTACTGATGATTTATATGCGCAGCAAAATAATGCAGACAGTAATAAAATAATTACTGTAGATACCAATAAAATAGTTACATCAAAAAATGAACAGGTATATCATTTACGCAACGGGCAAAATTATGTTTACAGCAAACCAAAACCTTTTAGTTTTTTTACCAAACTGCCGCATGATGCGGCCGCTGTAGCCACTACTGCTTTTAAAAAAGAAAGCATAAAACCGCTTGCTTACATAAGTGCTGCTACGCTACTGCTTATGCTGGCAGATCAGCCTATTGCGAATGGGGTAAAAAAATTTTCCCGCAACATTAATGTAAGCGCAAATGAAGAATATAAAGATATCCTTAATATAAAAATCGGATCTGCAGATGTAAGTATTTTTAAAGCCCCAATGAATATAAATACGGCTTTTTACCAGATGGGGCAAGGGTTTCCGAGCTTACTCATAGGCGCCGGATTATTTACTTATGGCAAAATAAACCACGATTACCGGGCACTAAGTACTGCCAACCAATTGGCAGAAACATTTATTTTAATGGGCGTGAGCACACAGATTATAAAAAGAATTACTGGCAGGCAAAGTCCTAGCAGGGCTACAGATAAAGGTGGCAGATGGCGTTTTTTTCCATCGTTTCACCAGTACCAAAAAAATACACCTAACTACGATGCTTTTCCTTCTGGCCACCTGGCTACGTTAATGAGTTCCGTAACGATACTTGCAGAAAATTATCCGGAAAAAAAATATATAAAACCTGTAGGTTACTCGCTCATAGGGCTTGTGGGCCTATCCATGATAAATACAGATGTACATTGGATAAGTGATTATCCGCTGGCACTTGGGCTGGGCTATTTATGTGCAAGGCAGGTGATAAAACACAGCCGTAAAGTTTTGCCTGCTACTCTTAAACAAAAAAATAAAATAAAATTATCGTACAGTGTTACCTACAATTATGGTAAGATAATGCCTGCTGTTATCTGTAAATTTTAAAGTGCATGTTTTAAGAATAATAAACTCTCCTTAACTGCTGTATCGCAGTAATTTTTATTTCGCCGTGTGAAAAAACACCTTAGTTGCTGTATCACAGTAATCGTTGCTTCGCTGTGTGAAAGAAAAACCTTACTTTTTTATATGGGCATCTTATTTGTAAATGAATAAGTGCATATCATTGTATTCATTTTTTGTCCGGGTCATTTATCAACAAATTCATTTATGTCCATATTATTTTCTCCACTTACTATAAAAGAGATCACTTTTAAAAACAGGATTGCTGTTTCGCCTATGTGCCAGTATAGTGCTGTAGATGGCTTTGCAAACAACTGGCACCTTGTACACTTAGGAAGCCGTGCTGCGGGTGGTGCAGGTTTGGTAATACAGGAAGCTACAGCAGTTTCGCCGGAAGGTCGTATTACCTCGGGCGATGCGGGTTTGTATACAGATGAACATATTGAAGAATGGAAAAATATTGTACAATTTATACATGAACAGGGTGCTATTGCAGGCATACAGCTTGCACATGCCGGCAGAAAAGCAAGCAGCGAAGTACCATGGAAAGGCGGAAAACAAATAAAGAAATCTGATGGGGGCTGGACGCCTGTGGCAGCCTCTGCTATTCCTTTTTACGATACGGATGATGCACCAGTTGAATTAGATATTGCAGGCATACAAAAAATAATAAACGATTTTGAAAATGCTGCAAAAAGGGCTGTACAAGCCGGTTATAAAGTATTGGAAATTCATGCCGCACACGGGTATCTTATTCACCAGTTTTTATCCCCATTAAGTAATACACGTATAGATGAATATGGGGGCAGTTTTGAAAACAGAATAAGGCTTTTAATAGAAATACTGGTGGCCGTACAAAAAGTTTGGCCATCAAACTTACCGTTGTTTGTACGACTATCAGCAACCGACTGGGCCATGGGCGGCTGGGACGAAATATCATCAATACAACTTGCAGGTATATTAAAAACAGCAGGTGCAGATCTTATAGACTGCAGCAGTGGCGGGGCTATACCTCATGTAAAAATACCAGCAGCACCAGGATACCAGGTAGCATTTGCTCAAAATATTAAGAAAAATACGGGAATCCTTACTGGCGCAGTAGGCATGATAACCAATGCACAACAGGCAGAAGAGATACTTACCCTGCAACAGGCAGATATCATTTTAATTGCAAGAGAATTTTTGCGAAATCCTTATTTTGCATTTAATGCAGCAAAGGAAATGAATGATAAAATAACCTGGCCACCTCAATATGAAAGAGCCAGGTTATAAAAAGATGCTGATCGTAAAAAATATTCTAAAAAACCAATGTGGCAATAGAATGTGGCAGTGCAGTAAATACCGCTGCCTTGCCACTTACCCATAAATTGTATGTAGCTTTTTTATCTGTTTGGTTAAGTACAATAACTACTACGCTTCCATCTGTATTTTTAAAAGCGGTTGTTTGCAACTGGCTGCGACTTGCCGCAGCAATTATTCTCTTAGCACCTGGTTTTATAAATTTAGAAAAATGCCCGATATAATAAAATGCATTGGTGTAAATAAGTTCCCCGGTTTTTGTATCTGCGTGTACGGGTGCAAAACAAAAATTGCCTACATGATTTGGCCCACCAGTTTCATCAAGCAAAATATTCCAGTCAGTAAACCCAACCATGCCATTATTAAAATCGTTTATCATTGACCTTGCATACCGCTCTCCCAATGTCCACGAAGTAAGTTTTGCAGCATTAAAACTTTCGCCGCAACCCTCTGTAAAAAAAATATTTTTATCCGGGTAACTTTCATGCACCCGCTTCACATTATCATACATAGGTACGCCGCCGCTCCAGTCCTCGTACCAGTGAAAGCCAATGCCCCAGGCATATTTTGCAGCTTCTGGATCATTAAAATAAGTTTGTGCCCGCTGGTACATCAAATCCCTGTTATGATCCCACACAATAATTTTTTTTGACTGCAGCCCTTGTTTATACATGGTGGGACCAAGATAATTTTTAAGAAAATCCCGTTCTTCTTCTGCTGTATAAATGCAACTTTCCCAGCGCTGGGTGGCCATAGGTTCGTTTTGTATACTTATTCCCCATACTGGTATTTTTTCTTTTTCGTAAGCTTTTATAAACTTTGTGTAGTATAAAGCCCAGGTGCTATAAAAAGCAGATCGTAATTTGCCGCCATGGAGCAAATCGTTGTTGTCTTTCATAAATGCGGGCGGGCTCCATGGGCTTGCAAATAGATTTAGTTTGCCTCCTGCTGCAGCCATGGCTTCTTTTATAAATGGTATTTTATATTTTTTATCATGTGCAATATCAAAAGTATTTAAAGCAGCATCCCCTTCTTTTATATAAGTATACATATCGCTACTAAAATCGCAACTGCCAATATTTGTACGACCTACAGTATATCCTATACCATCTTTTTTATCAAAATATGCTTTCAGCAATTCCTGCTGTTTTTCTTTTGGCAACTTATAAAAAGTTTCAGCACTGGCATCTGTAAGTGCTGCGCCTATACCAAAAAATGTCTGAAAACTTTTATCAGGATCTACAAATACTGTTATTTCCCCTTCAGGCGGTTGCCCTTTTTGTTTAAAAAGTTCACTTTCCGTTTTTGTAATTCGAAAGGAGGTACTGTCTGCGGTAACATACATACTGGCCGTTTTTCCGGTAACAGAATATACATTTTTATTTAATTGGGCATTGGAGTTTTGAGAAAACGCAATAAGTGCGGTTAATGTCATAAAAATGTTGAAATAGTTTTTCATCTTTTACAATTTATTGATTTGGAACACGACGATGGGATACAATATTATGCAATATTTAGATTTTAATTATACTTCTTTTTAAATAAAACTTTTAAAACTTTTTTAATTTTGCCTTGTAAAAAGAATACATTTCTGCAATGTATTATGATGATAACAATGCTTTTATTTAGTTAATTAATATTTACCGGTTTTGCAAATGATAAAAATTAACCTGAAT
>JANXXM010000161.1 GCA_025350645.1 Ferruginibacter sp. | reverse complement strand
TATACCCCCAGTGCAGTTGATTATTTGCAATGGCTGCAGTGTGGGGTAAATAGTTTTGAGAAAAAGTAAATCTTTTTTTAGTATAATCAGCTTTAAGGTATAAGCACAAGACTATTGTTCAATAGTATCTTATCCCTCTGCTAACAGTACATAATTATATTACTAAAAATATTCCATTATTGTATTTGTCCTAAAATAAATTAAAACCTATTTATACTGAAAATATTCATCCTTGTAAATATCAAATGGCATTTGACATTTACAAGGTTTGTTGTATATTAGCATAATGATAAAAAGAGCGTTGCAACCCTCTATAGAAAAAGCTTTAAAAGTTTTTCCTGCTGTAGTAATACTTGGGCCAAGGCAGGTTGGTAAAACAACCCTCATAAAATTAATAGCTAAAAATAGCACCAGAAAAACAATATATGTAGATGCTGAAAAGAACAGTGATTTTGAAAAATTACAAAACAGCGCAGAAGAGTTTTTGCAGAGTTATATAAATGATTGTGTATTAATAGATGAAGTGCAGCGCATACCTAGCTTGTTCCCTTTGTTACGCTCCATGATAGATGAAAAACGAAAGCCGAACCGCTATATCATTACGGGTTCGGCTTCTCCGGCACTATTAAAAGGAGCGTCAGAAAGTTTAGCAGGCAGGGTGGCATATTTTTATTTACACCCCATAGGACTGCACGAATTACCTACTGTTACAAGTTTAAATAAGCACTGGTTTAGGGGCGGTTTCCCCGAAGTATTAACCATGCGTAGTGCTGCCTTGGTAGAGGCTTGGTTAGATTCTTTTATTACTACCTACATCGAAAAAGATTTACCCTTTTTGTTTGATATTAAATTTTCATCCACTACCATGCGCAAACTTTGGAGCATGCTTGCGCATTTACAAGGCAGCATTTTAAATGCAGAAAAATTGGGTGCATCTTTAGATATTACAGGTACAACAACAAAACGTTATTTAGATTATTTGGAAGCAGCTTTTATAATAACAAGGTTGCAACCATATTTTATAAATATTGGTAAACGATTAGTAAAAGCTCCTAAGATTTATATTAATGATACTGGCATCCTTCATTTTTTACTTAGAATAGAAAATGAAAAACAACTTACCAGTCACCCAAACGTTGGAGCATCCTGGGAGGGTTATGTAATTAGCCAGATACTATATGCAAAACAAAACAGGATAGATATGTATTATTACCGTACGCAAGCAGGAGCAGAGTGCGATTTAGTATTGGTACGTGGGCATATTGTAAAAGCGTGTATAGAAATTAAATTTAGCAAGGCGCCTGTAGTAAGCAAAGGTTTCTATCAGTCAGCAGATGATTTAAAATGCAAAAATAAATTTATTCTTTGTCCTGCTGATGTAGATTATATTACCAAAGAAGGAGTAAGGGTAGTAAATGTTCGTACTTTTTTACCGAAGTATTTGCCAAAACTTTAAAAACCCAACCTTGTAAATATCAAATGGCATTTGACATTTACAAGGTTGATATAAAAATTTATTTTCCTGTAAAAAATAAAAATATGATTTATTGTTCTTATTTTTTTTGATATTAACTGTTAAACCAATTGCCGATTTAAAAATATTTTTTCAGATGAAACATTTTTGTAGAAAATTTAATGTTGATCATTTACAAGGCATTCAATAATGTAATTACACGAAACACTATTGAGCTGTGTAGCAACACACAAAACATTTTTTTAAACTACACTTTAAACAGATATTTTTGAGGATGATTTGCTTTGTTTACTTTGTGTAAAATAATATTCATTTACTTTTATAAAAAAATTTCTGTGAGTGCAATAGTCAAAAGACCGGTAAGAGTATTAGTAGCCAAAGTAGGATTAGATGGGCACGACCGCGGAGCCAAAATAATAGCCACCGCATTAAGGGATGCCGGCATGGAAGTAATTTATACCGGCCTTCGCCAAACTCCGGAAATGGTGGTGAATGCTGCATTACAGGAAGATGTAGATGCAATCGGCATCAGCATTCTAAGTGGGGCACACATGACCGTTTTTCCAAAAATAATGCAGCTCTTAAAAGATAAAGAAATGAACGATGTATTACTTACCGGAGGAGGCATTATACCGGAAGATGATATAGAAACATTAAATAAAATGGGTGCCGGTAAATTATTTGCACCGGGTGCTACTACCACCGAAATTGCAGATTATATAAAAAACTGGGTAGCAGAAAATAGAAATTTCTAACCCTCAGTATTTAAAATAGAAAATGATCTAAAAATATAAAGGAAGATATTTTTTTACGCACTCCGCCTCCTTGCCATTTCTTTTTTTATCAATCCGAGCTCCCTCCCCGTTTGTCCGGCTACAGAACTGTTTTCCTGCGCCCTGCGCATGAGGTAAGGTATTACATCGTCTATTGGGCCAAAAGGTAAATATTTACTTACACTACAACCACTCTTTGCAAGGTTAAAAGTTATGTTATCACTCATGCCGTATAGCTGAGAAAAATGCAAGTGGTTATGGTTATGCGGCAGCCCTTTTTTATCTAATAACTGCGTGGCATATAAATTACTTTCTTCGTTATGAGAAGCTATAATTACTGCAATTTTTTCGATGTTATCTATACAAAATGCTACGGCTTCATTATAATCATTATCGGTATTTTCTTTACTGCTTTGTATAGGGTCTGTATAATTTTTTTCAACCGCACGTTTACGCTCTTTTTCCATATATGCACCCCGTACTAGTTTTGCACCGAGTATAAAATTTCTTTCATCGGCAGCTTCAAAACTATCTTTTAAAAAGCTAAGCCTGTCATGCCTGTAAAGTTGCATGGTATTATAAACAACGGCTTTTGTTTTATTAAAAATATCCATCATCAAAATAGTGAGCGCATCTACAGGATCCTGTATCCATGTTTCCTCTGCATCTACCAGCACAGCTATATTACGGGTACTTCCGGTTTCACATATTCTTGTAATTCTTGCTAATACTCTTTGCCATTCTTCCTGCTCATTTTTACTAAGTGCATCCAATACTGCATAGTATCTTTTCATTAATGTTCCTGTTGCTGTATGCATACCATTGTCAATAGTTTCCAGTAACCCAAAGCGCACCAGACCGGTTACTTTTACACTCATAAAAGGAATATTTTTTTGAGTAGCTGCATAGTTTATTACTTTTATAAATTCTTTGGTGGAGTGTTCAAAACCAGCTTCCCCATCTTCGCCGCCTTCCACACCATAATCCAAAATAATTTTTACATCGTATTGCCCCAGTTTCTCCGCTACTGCTGCTGTTTCTTGCAGTGTTTCGCCTCCTACAAACTGGCTGAAAATGGTTTTCTTTATAATTGTTTTGGTAAAGGGAATATGCAACTTTATTGCAGCGGGCATCAGGTTAAGCCCTAGGTTTATGAGCCATGGTTTTCCCATACTGGAAAATAAAAAGTTTGCTCTTTTTAATTCTTTGTTTGTTTTGTAAGCAAAAGCGTATTCCGTATTATCAAAAGATATCATAAAGTAAAGTTATTAACGGTAAAATTATTAATTAATTAACCAGCATAGCATTAAAATTATAATGAAATATTATTGATCATAAATTTTAGCTCAGAGTTTATCAATCGTTTTTAAAAAATTAACTTGATAAAATTCCTAATTCATCATTCCTAATTCATCATTCCTAATTACAAACTAACACTTACTTTTGCAAAAATTTAAGCATGGATAAAAAGGCAAAAGAATCATTGGTGGTAATGACGGAACTGGTATTGCCAAATGATACCAATAATTTTGGAAATCTTATGGGTGGCCGCCTCATGTATTGGATGGATATTGCTGCTGCACTTGCTGCAATGAAACACTGTGCAGCACCCGTGGTTACCGCATCTGTTGATAATATTTCTTTTGAAACTCCTATAAAAATTGGTAATGTAGTCCACATTGAAGCCTGTGTAACACGTGCTTTTAACAGCAGTATGGAAGTACACATGAATGTGTGGGGAGAAGATGCCATACAGCAATATCGTTATAAAAGTAATGAGGCTTATTATACATTTGTTGCACTGGATCCTAATGGTAAACCAAGAAAAATTAATGCACTTGTTCCCGAAACGGAAGATGAAATAAATTTGTACGAAGGTGCTTTAAGAAGACGCCAGATAAGACTAATATTGGGAGGGAAGATGAAACCGGAAGATGCAATGGAATTAAAAGCATTATTTATAAAATAATATGCCGGTTTATGTAGCTTTTATAAAAGCCCTCATACCACTTCTATAGGCCAGTAACAAAACCAGCGGTAAAAGTGCATTGTTCATTTGCTGCGCCAAAACAAACCAGATACCCAGCAACAAACAAAGAAAAATAGCCGTAAGTGCACCATAAACTTTTACACTTTTGTAGGGCTTGTGTACAAAAAAGGCATAGATAATATGCATTGGCCATGCCCATAGTAAATTGTAATTATTCTTCGTCATGGTATGATCTGTTCCAACCCACATAAATACTAGTAATATTCCCAAAAGCCCGGTAACAAAAAACAGCAATGCATCCAGCGTGCGCACTAATGATATGGTTATTTTATTTTTTACTAAACTTAGCAACACATAAAATATGAAGATAGCAGTAAAGAAAACCATCGGTGTAAACCAAATCTTTGGCGCAGGCTGTAAGGCATAGCTGTAAAGACTTTGCTTCGGCTGTACGATACGCATATTACGGGTTGCATTCAGGGCGTACATGAGGTTATCTGGTAAAAATTGTTGCTGGCTGGTTGTCATTACAGCATCGGTTGGGGCACCTAATAAAACATCTATACCAAGTTTACCCCAGTATTTTTTATTGGTATCAAGGTATTGGTGTATGGCATTTCTAAAAGTAAAATTAGTGGGCATTACCGCAGGCAAAAATGGCGTTGGATTTGTATTTTTTACAATAATATCCCGCAGCCTTGTAGTGCAGTTATCTAAAAAGAAATCGTACAGATAATATTTATTTTCTTCTTTTAAATTTTCGTTTAAGGTATGGCGGATAAATAATTTTTCTTCGGCAGGTATAGTTAGCACCTGTTCTGTAATACCCCGATTTTCCATCTGGTACTGAAATTTAAAATTAGAAAAATCATCTACACTCAATTCATATTTAAGCTTTCCTCTTATAAATTTTATATAAAACCCTTCCTGGTCAAAGTTAAATGTGCCATAGTTATATACCACATCAGTAACGCTGTTGCTGTCTGTTACTCTTAGTGCACTATGCCCGAATGTGCTATACAATTCATCAGTTGCAGCACCAGGCGTGCAGGTAAGTAATGATATGCGCATGCGTGAGGAATCTTGTGCAAATGTTTTTGTACACTGCAACATAAATAGAGAAACCAATAAAAAAATTATGTTGGCAATTTTCATTAAAATATATCATTAAAAACCCTGCGCACATTGCACAGGGTTTTTACTTGGTTATTACGTTTTATGGATTAGTATCCGCTGCTTTATTTTTTAGCGGCTCAGTTATCACTTTCCCTGGTATTTCTGCCTGCGGTGGCGCAGGGTTTTTAAACTGTTGCTCCAGCCCCAGTAAGCCTTTAAGCATCCTGTCATTTCTTTCTTCTTCCTGAGCCATAGCCTGCCTTTTGTTATCAGGCAGGTTCTGGTAATAATTTGCCTGTTGATCCATATCTTTTTTAAGACTTACAGTTACTTTCTTTATCAATGCATCATCTCCTGCTTTATACGCAGAAAATAAAAACTGCAGAGATATCTGGTTTTGCTGTTGCCCACGGCTTACCATACCATAACTCATGTTGCTTTCCAGCATCATCTTGTCGCATTTATTTAATAATTTTTTTGCATCTTCCTTTCTTCCGCCATCTGCCAGGTTACCTGCTGCCTGTGCATACGCCAGTCTTATAGAATTTAAATGCCGCCTGTTTTCTTCATCAAAATATACCCCTTGTTTTTCTGCACTGCCAAAGGCAAATTTGTTCATCATCTTATCCATTATCCAATCTTTATTTACCTCGCTGTTGTATACGGGTACAAGCCTGTAACTCAACCCATCCTGCCTGAGGAAATTTTGAAAACCAAGGTCTTGATAAGGCGACGTAAAATAAATAGGTCTCGTCCATTTATTGGCTGCAATAATATTTAAGATAGCTGCATCATTTTTACCAAGTGTATTTTTTGGTATAGTAAAGTTTATGCTGCTTACTACTGTATCATTTGCATTTACCGTACCATTTTGTAGCACCACATTTTTATCTACAGGTACAGTTACATTTTTTGTAGGAAAAACATTATACTCATTTCTAAATAATTTTTTTGGATCATCGCTACCGGCAAAATCTTTCATCATCGTATACAGATCCATAGGCTTAGTAGCATCTATCCCGGGCATAGGCACATTGTATATTCCATCTCTTTTGCTTCCCTCTATTTGCTCAGCAGTCCACACAGGGTCTATGGGGTCGCTTTGATTTACTTTATATCGCAATTGATTAATATACCAGTCTGTACCAAGAAGGCTGCTATTGATAACTCTTATATCAGGCCGTATTCCTTCTACTTCCTGCGCATACCAAAGCGGGTAGGTATCATTGTCACCAAAGGTTATGAGTATAGCATTGGGTGCACAACTTTCCAGGTAATCTGTTGCAAGGTCACGGGCTGTTGTTTTACTACTTCTGTCATGATCATCCCACTCCTGACTGGCCATAAGCACCGGCACAGCCAATAAGCAAATTATTGCAGCGGCTATTGCTGCATTTTTAGCATTTTTTAATAGTGAGGTAAGTATTTCTTTTATATACAATACCCCAAGCCCTATCCATATTGCAAAGGCATAGAAAGATCCTACAAAGGCATAATCTCTTTCTCTTGGCTGGTTACCAGCCATGTTAAGGTATAATGCTATGGCTATTCCTGTAAAAAAGAAAAGTAATCCTGTAACAAGTGCGTCTTTATTGTCTTTCTTTATCTGGTAAATTAAACCTAAAATGCCGAGTATAAGGGGCAGCATAAAAAGTTTATTATTTGCTTTATTATATTTTACACTGTCTGGCATGGTGCTTTGATCTCCCAGGCGAAGATTATCGTAAAAACCAATACCTGTTTTCCAATTGCCATCTCTTACATTGCTCATGTAAGCACCCTGCACATCATTTTGTTTTCCGGCAAAATTCCACATAAAATAACGCAAGTACATCCAGTTCATTTGGTAAGATAAAAAGAAGCCCACATTTTCACCTACTGTTGGCTTGCCAGATTCCCCATTCTCTCTCAAATAACTTCCTTCCTGATCTTTCTTATAAGTACCATCCTGATTTTGGGCAAGTCCCATCCAGCCGGCATAATAATCTGCCCTTCCCTGGTCGTTGCTGCCATCCCACATCCTGCTAAAAAAATGTTTTGCACCATCCGGGTACACATAATGATCCAGTTTTTTACCAGACATTTCATATTTCGTTTTACCCTTCACATAGCTGTCATTTACAACAGATTCCTGTATCTGATCAGTAAAATCCTGGCCATACAATACCGGCCAGTCGCCATATTGCTCACGGGATAGGTAGCTCATCATATTCACAGGATTATCTACCTCTCCCATATCTACAGATACGTTTGCATTACTTCTTACTAACGTGGTAAAGTAGGAGGCAAAGCAACCGAGCGAAATAAACAAAAAGCACCACAAGCTTAGTTTTAAAAACCTGAGGTTATTGTATTTTAAAAAATAACCAGCCGCTACAACAGCTCCTATGATTAGGATCCTAAAAAATACTGCCATTCCAACACCATCATTACCTGCATATAAAACCGTAGGGAGTATTAAAAAAGCAACCAATACGGCAAGCCATATTGAAAGGTTGGTTTTATTAATTTTATTTTCTTTAAATTTTATGCCCAAAATAAGCAGCACTACCAGCCCAATAAAATAAAATGCAAAACCGCTAAAGAAAGGAAGTCCGAAACTGTTTACAAATAAAATATCCAGATTACCTGCTGCTTTTATAGTCCATTGTATTAAGGCTTTTTGCATAAAACCTGTAATAACACAGCCAATTAAAAAAGCCATAAATGTTCTCCATGGGGTAACCCTGTATCGCTTATAATAATAAATTATGGTAATGGCAGGTATGGTCAATAAGTTAAGTAAATGCACGCCAATACTCAATCCCATTAAAAAGAAAATTACGATTATCCATCTGTCTGCTTTAGTAAAATGCCCCGTTATGCCCGCTGCCTGTTCCGCCGTTACATCATCTTCCCACTTTAACATCAGCCAAAATAAAAGCCCTGTAAAAAAAGAAGACAATGCATAAACTTCACCTTCTACTGCACTGTACCAGAATGTATCGGAGAAAGTATATGCAAGTGCACCCACTACCCCCGCTCCCATTATAGCAATTATTTTTGTTGCATCTAAGGGAAGACTATCTTTTGCAATGAGCTTTTTTGCAAAATGTGTTATTGTCCAAAATAAAAAAAGAATGGTGAACCCGCTTGCAAGCGCACTCATAAGGTTAATACCGGTAGCAGCATGATGAGGATCAAAAGGAGCCATAAATAACCTTCCTATAAGCACAAAAAATGGTGCGCCCGGGCTATGTGGCACTTGTAATTTGTATGCACTGGATGCAAACTCGCCACAATCCCAAAGACTACCCGTAGCCTCCATCGTCATAATATATACAGCGCATGCAATGATGCATACCAGCCAGCCAGTTATGTTGTTAATGCGTTTATAGCTCATAATTATCTTAGTTATACGATCGCAAATATAATGATGTTTATATTTTAGCGGTAGGTAGATATTATTTTTTGCAAATTATTTACTACAAAGTTTTATGGACGGTAAAAAATACAACCTGTTTTAAATTTATTAGCTCGAAGATGGAAGTGAGAAATAATATTTATTGGAATTAGAAAAATAATATAAAAAGATATTTGTGGAGATACTTATGTTTCAAATAATCTAAAACGCTTCTTTGCTATCTGGCAATCTGCTGCTTATCTTTACCGCTCCTACATGAAAAAAGCATTTTTACAATTACATATTGCTATATTTTTAGCAGGTTTCACTGCTGTATTAGGGCGTTTAATATTGCTAAACGAAGGACTATTGGTTTGGTACAGAATATTTATAACCGTATGGGTACTGGGCGGCATAATGCTGTGGCGGAAAGAACTTAAAAAAGAAACCTTTAAAAATATGATGCGCATGGCAGCAGTTGGCGGCGTAATAGCATTTCATTGGGTAACATTTTATGGAAGTGTAAAATATGGCAATATTTCTGTTGCACTAGTGTGCTTATCTGCTTCCGGCTTTTTTTCAGCTTTGTTAGAACCACTAATATTAAAACGCAGCATTATTATTATAGAATTATTGCTTGGCTTAGTGGCCATTGCTGGCATTTATATCATTTTTGATTTTCATCCTCAATTTAAAATAGGCATTATTTATGGAATATTAGCAGCGCTTGGAAGTGCTTTGTTTCCCATTTTCAATAAGCAGTTATTAAAGCAATTTTCTCCACGCACCCTTACTTTTTATGAACTTTCTGGAGGTCTCCTTATACTTTCCTGCTTATTGCCATTCTATTTAAGCAAAACTTCCCCTACATATTTTTTACCCACCTGGCCAGATTTTGGTTGGTTGTGTATTCTGGCTGTTCTTTGCACAGTGGTTTGTTTTGATCTTCAGCTAAAAGCTTTACAAAAAATTTCTGCATTTACCTGTAATTTAATGTATAACCTGGAGCCTTTATATGGTATTATTTTGGCTTTTATTTTTTTTAACGAGGGGGCAGTATTCCACACTGAGTTTTATGTTGGCCTAGCATTTATATTATCTGTAATTGTATTTCAAATGTACAGAGTATCACAAAAAAATATTTCTTATACAGCTAATTAATCATTTTAATTTGGTTTTTGTAATTATAATTTGATAAATATATTTTTAAAATCCCTATCTGTTTTAGCAATAATTTTGTGCTTTTCTCTCTCAAGAAGCGAATAGTAAAAAAAAAATATCATTCTTCAATCTTTCTAAATATATTTTCATTACTTTTGCCGTCCAAAAATAAGGATCATGGCTAGAGTGTGTCAATTAACGGGTAAGAGACCTATTACAGGTAATAAAGTGTCTCACTCCAATATTAAAACAAAACGCAGGTTTTTACCAAATTTGCAAACTAAACGTTTTTTTCTTGCTGAAGAGGATAAATGGGTGACCGTAAAAGTATCTTCAGAAGCTATCAGAACTATAAACAAAAATGGTTTATATTCCGTAGTAAAAGAAATGCGTGCGGCGGGAGTTAAAATTTAGTTTTTTCTAAAAGCGATATAATAATTATTAATAAGCAGCTTGAAATATTAAGGTTTGATTATAACATATCAAGACTAAATTTCAAATTTTCAAATCAGAACAATGGCAAAGAAAGGCAACAGGGTGCAGGTAATAATGGAGTGTACAGAGCATAAAACAAGCGGGCAACCGGGTACAAGCCGTTATATCACCACTAAAAACAAAAAAAATTCTCCTGAACGTATGGAATTAAAGAAATTTAATCCAATACTTAAAAAAGTAACTGTTCACAAAGAAATTAAGTAATCTAATTGCAGAAAGACTTTGGCACTGCCTGTTCTTTTTCCGATGTTACCCTTTTTTAAATCTTCAAACTAATATATCATGGCAAAAGCAGCTTCAAAAAACGCTAAAATTAAGGATTCTAAAGCGGCAGCAGATGCAAAAAATTGGACGAAAGTAATACGCACCGTTCGTAGTGCAAAAACAGGCGCCTACACTTTTAAAGAATCAATTGTACACAAAGACAAGATCCAGGAACATCTGGCTCAATAATCTTTTCGTTTATAGTATTTAAAAAGCTATTTCATTTATTTGAAATAGCTTTTTTATTTAAGCATTAATAATCAAAAAATCATTTTGCAATTACGTTTATTTTAGAAATTTGTTTATAAAATTTGTATCATTAATATGACACAAAAAAAATATTTAATTTGTATTAATTTTATAAATAAGCAACTCATGTATTTTGAGTATACTATTATTCTTTTAAAGCGTTTAATGAAATGGAAATAAGCATAATTATTCCTACTTATAACGAAGCCGAAATGATAGGAAAATTAGTATCTTTTTTATCACAAAACGGAGGTGGCAATATTGCTGAAATAATAGTGGCAGATGGCGGAAGCACCGATCATACAAGGGAGGTAAGTACAAAAGCTGGTGCTGTATTTTATAATTGCCCTGTAAAAGGGCGTGCTGCACAAATGAATTTTGGTGCAACAAAAGCCAGAGGCCAAATCTTATATTTTGTACATGCAGATACTTTGCCTCCCTGTAGTTATGTTACAGACATCATAAAAGCAGTAAATAAAGGATATCATTGTGGAAGATACCGGACAAAATTTAATAGCAGGGATGCGAGATTAAAGTTCAATGAATTTTTTACCCGTTTTAATTTATTCGTAAGTTCGGGTGGTGATCAAACTTTATTTATAACAACTATACTGTTCAAAGAAATAAATGGTTTTGATGATTCGATGCAGATTATGGAAGATTATGACATTACTTTAAGACTGCAAAAAAAATCAAAGTATTTTATTTTTCCGAAAGCTGCCATCATATCAGCAAGAAAATATTCTTTTAATACCTGGTGGAGCATTTTACGGGCTAATGCTGTTATCATTAAGATGTATAAACAAGGAGCTTCGCAAAATGAAATGAAAATGAAATATACGCAGATGCTGGATGTAGAATAATCATTTGCCTAGTTGCTGAAAATACTGAACTTCCATACTTTCTGTTTTATAAAAAAAATTTGCTATATTTATTTTAAAAAAATTCTCATGATAAAATTTAACGAATTAAAAAATGGTGACCATTTGATAGCAGTTTTTGAAGGTGATAGAAGAAGAGGTGAGGTTAAAGATTTAAATGGCAACGAAAAGCAGGTTTGCGTTAATACTGGTGCACAGTCATTCTGGTTTTCAACAGATCAGCTTTTTGCTTTGCCTGTAAATGAAGAAGAATTATTTAACTTTAAATTCAGCCGGCAACCAGAACCTGATGGCACTATAAAATATTTAAAAGGTGCATTTCGTATACTCATTTCAAAAGAAGGAGACTTTAGTCGTTTTGTTATTTGGTACAGAGATGAACAGCGCCAGATTATTGAGCCTATATCCCTTCACATTTTACAAAACCATTTTTTTGAAATGACAAAAGTGTATCTTAATGAAGGATCATTTGATGCTGCAAAGGTTTAAAGTAACTACTTTCATACTTAACTAACATATAATTTTTTTTATAAAAAAGCCCTCCTATTTATAAACGGGAGGCTTTTTATTAATAATCGTTTGCAGGTTTAGGCTTTGGTTTAGCTGCGTTTTTTTTATCAAGAGGTACAGCAGGAGTAACGGCAGGAGGTATTTTGTTATCTTCTTTTTTCGGCTCAGGTTTTTTAGGATCCGTTTTATTTAAATTGTCTTTTACGGGTTCTACAGGTTTATTGGTATCTGTTGATAGAATATCATTCATATCATCTTGTATATAGTCAGATGCATCACCGTTGCCGCTATCATCTATACCTCCATCGCCCCGCACTGCAGCAGCTTCCATTCTGGCATCTGCAAAAATAGGATCGTTTTTAATTTCAGCCGGTGCTATAAATTCTTTTTGTTCTGCATAATTAAAACGTTTGTCTGCGTAAACTTTTTGCATAAAATTTCCCCATTCTGGTGCAGCAACTTCGCCGCCGCCATTGCTGCTATAAATTGGAATAAACGGGTCTTCGCAGCCAACCCATGTACCAGCTATTAGTGTTGGTGTATAACCAATAAACCAGCCATCAGTATAGTTATTTGTCGTTCCTGTTTTTCCTGCTTTTTCTACAGGAATTTTATAGCTGTTTAATCTTTTTGCAGTACCGGACTTTATAACGCCCTGCATCATTTTTACCATTGTATACGCATCTGTTTCTCCTATAACCTGTGTACTCTGCGCCAGTGGGAAGGTATATAACAGATTTCCATTTTTATCTTCTATGCGAGTGTAAAGAACAGGGGTGGTATTAAAGCCTCTGTTGGGAAACATGGTATAAGATTGTAGCATTTGAAGAATAGGCACTTCAGCCGAGCCTAATGCAATGGAATAGTATGGCGGTATTTTTACTTTTATACCACATTGTTGAGCAAATTCTATTAATCGCTTTACACCAATGATAGATATTAACCTCCATGCACAGGCATTCTTGGATTGTGCAAGGCAGTAAGCACATGTACCACCGCCACCGGTAATGGTTTTACCACCGAGTGTAAGACTACCGCCGGGTATTTGCGTTTCTGGTGTATAGCCTGCGTCTGTAACAGCCAGTGTATAAAGCAAAGGCTTAAAAGTAGAGCCTACTTGTCTGTTAGCTGTTACGTGGTCAAATTTAAACCAGCGAAAATCTATACCTCCTACCCAGGCCTTTACCTCTCCGCTTTGTGGCTCCATTGCCACAAAAGAATTTTGCATAAGTTGTTTATGGTATTTTATAGAATCTATAGGAGTCATTACGGTGTCTATTTCATGTTTATCATTTCCCTTCCAGGAAAATATTTTCATTTTTACCGGTACATAAAAAGATTTTATTATTATGGCACTATCTATACCATCTTCCTTCATGTTTTTCCAGCGTTCTGTATATTTTATGGCCGCATTTACTATATTCTCGTGCCCTTTCCAAAGCTTGTCTCCACGGCCTTTTAATGAACTGTTTAGTCTTGCTTGCACTGTTGGCATGTGAGCCTGCATAGCTTCTTCTGCATATTTTTGCATGCGGGAGTCTATAGTGGTATAAATTTTTAAACCATCGGTAAACAAATCATAAGGCTCCCCCGTTTTGGGATTTTTATTTGCCTTGCACCATTCTTTCATTACACTTATCAGCTCTCTTCTGTAATAAGGTGCTATACCAATATTTTCATCCAGTTGTTTATAATTGGTAATAAGCGGTTTTGCTTTTAGTACTGTTGCTTCTGCTATTGTTATGTAATGTTCTTTTGCTGCTGCCATTTGCCCGAGTACAATATTTCGCCGGTCAATAGAGTTTTTTGGAGAGCGAATAGGATCATAAATAAATCCCTTAAGCATACCTACCAATACGGCAGCTTCTTCTACTTTTAAATCTTTAGGTTCTTTTTGAAAATAAGTGCGGCTTGCATTTCTTATGCCATATAAGTTGCCCCAGGCAGCCCGGTTAAGATACAAGGCTATAATTTCTTCCTTCGTAAAATTCTTTTCCAGTTTCACAGCTATTATCCATTCTTTTAATTTTTGTATACCCCTGGTAATTGGGTTTCCGTGTCCTTGCTTTAAAATCATTTTTGCAAGCTGTTGTGTAATCGTACTGCCACCACCCTGTGTACCTGCCGTAAGTATTACCCTTGCAAGCGCCTGCGCATCTATACCAGAGTGGTCATAAAAACGCTCATCTTCTGTGGCTATTAATGCATGTACTACGTTTGGGGATATCTCACTAAATTTTACTTCACTCCTGTTTTCAGAATAATATTTACCCATTAATAAACCATCAGCACTTATTATTTCACTGGCAAGGTCTGCCTCAGGGTTCTCCAGTTCCTGTAATGATGGCATTTTACCAAATACCCCATAGTTTGCCATTAACAATATTACTATTACTCCGGCAAATCCAAAAAGGAAAAGACGCCATAAAATTTTTACAGAACGTTTCATGTATACGTAGGTTTTAAAAGAATTGAGTTGGGTACTTATTAAAATTTATTTCCAAAATTTGTATTCAGTAATTGTTTGTAGGCAGCAAGATCTTTATTGGCTTTTAGCAATTGCAAATTATTATCCGAAATAATAATAAAAGAATATTTTGCGGCCTGCAGCCAGGATACCTCTGAGGGTGCAGCTCTTTTTATTTTCTCAAAATATAGCAGTGCCTTATTTGCATCTTCAAAAGTAGAAAACAACAAAAGAGATTTCCCTGCATCCAATGTGTCTTTGGTGATAACTACATTTATAGTAGCCATACTTTCTTTATTAAACCTCGTAAATGCATTTTTTGCTTCATTCACATATACCCCATCAACCTTGTCCAGTATCATAGCTACATACTGCGGTTTATCTGGCTGTAGGGTAAAGGCTTTATTTATAAATACCTCTGGCACTTTCACCGTATCTGCCTTTGGTTTTATAATAGTTACCGGTACATTTACCGCAGGTGCTGCTTTGGTTGCGGTTTTCGTTACTACCACATTTGGTTTATCATCTGCCACTATCACTTTATCATCTTCTACCACCCTTGTTACCTGCAAAGCACTAAGGTAGCTCTCTATTTCGTTTCTTCTTTTTAATACATCTATAAGTGTGGTGGCTTTTTGTTTTAATGCAGATGAGGGATATAACTTTTCTATGTTGCCCAGTACAACAATTGCTTCACTGTCTTTTTTTTCTTTAATAAAATATACTGCTTCAATAAAAAGTAATTGTGGCGACCAATAATTTTTTCCGTAAGTACTGTCTTCTTTTTTCTTTTCCGCAAATGCTTCTTCAAATTTACCTTCAATAAACATATTGTAAATGCCTTCGTAGCGTGCGGCCACAACACTATTATTTTTAGAAGGATTGGAAGCCGCCGGGTTTGTAACTAGCCTTGCTGCACTGCTGGATGCATAATTTTTGGTAAGGGTGTTTTTATATAAATTTGCTTTTGATTCATTACCTAGTTTTTGCCAACAAAAAGATAACCCAAGGTAAATATCCGGCAACATATCCCCGGCAGGAAAACGGCGAACATAATCATCATATACTTCTATAGCTTTTTCATAATCGTTTAGTTCATTTTGAAAAATCTGCGCAATTGAAAGCAAATTTTTTGCAATAAACGTATTACTGGTATCTATTTTTTCTTTGGTTAGGGGTATATCTGCCATCAATGCATCGTAGCTGTATTCTACAGGTTTTCCGTTAGCCTGTACTGCATCATCAGGGTTTTTAGAATCGATATCGCCACCATTGTTCAGCCCCTTTCTTCCAGATGAATTCGCTGCCTGTAGATCACCAATAGTTTTCCTGCGCCAGTTATCCAAGTTTTCTCTTTTACCCCATTTTATTTTAAATTCATTAAATCCTTTAGCACGCAGGCTGCTGTTGTAAAAATAAAAATCTGTTTTACTTGCTGCGGCAGCATTAAAAAGATCTGGTGCTGTGGTATTTCTATCGGTAAAAGTTATCAGCGTTTTGCCTGCAAATTTATCATCATCCTCTTTTAACCCGTTTTGTTTTTTATAAGCTTTTACTATTTTTTTTATAATAGCATCTCTTTCTGCGGGAGGCATGGCAGCCAGTTTTTGCAGGCTGTCCTCTTTTTCTACAGCCAGTATTTGTGGTACCAGCCTGCTCAATATTTCTTTGCGGCCTTCCACTTCTGTAGAATCTGCAGCATTTAATTTGCTGCTCAGTGTAAGACTATCATAAAATGATTTTGCTGCGGTATATCTTTTTTGTGAATAAGATATGCCAGCCAGTTGCAGGTAAGATTTATCCCGGTAGCCAGAGCTTGCAGTATTGTAAACAATACTTTTACCGTAGTAATTTATTCCTGTTGCGGTATCTGGCCGCTGCAGGCTTAGCTGGGCAGCGGAATAATAAATTACGTCTTTGTATGCTTCGAATCTGTCTCGTTTGGCCATACGCAGCAGGTTGGCAATACTGTTATCCAGCTCTTTTATGTTGCCGGTATTTTTCATCATTTTAGCATCATTTAGTCTTGCATAAATATCCATTACAGGGTCTGCAGTATTTCTGGATGCCTTTTTATAGAATTGAGAAGCGTCATCAAACCTGCCGTTTCTTTCATATAACTGTGCCAGCAAATATTCCCACCTGCTTTTATCCTGTTTGGTATCTGCATTGCTTAGTGCGTTATGTAAATGATTTGCTGCACTATCAAAATTATTTTGAGCAAAAAACCAATAAGATGTTACTTCCTCCAAATCATTTCTAAGCCTTGCTGGCAAATTCTTATCATTTTGTAAAATACTTATCATTCCTGCGGCATCGCCATACTCCCTTTGCTCTATAAAGGTGCGGGTAAGCCATATCAATGCTTCATTGCGGCTTGGTGGCAGTGTAAACGCTTTTTGAAAAACATTTCGTTTTTCTTTATCAGCTATGGATACTGATCCTGTTCCTGTTTCACCATTATTACTTCCTACAATTTTACTATCATCGTCGTTTTTTCTTTTTCGGGGAAAAAGATTATAATTAATAAACTGAAAAGTAAGAGCAGCGGAATCAAAATCTTTTTTAAGAAAATAAGCCTTGCCTATGAGTAGGTAAAAATTATCTACCCACTCTGTTCTAAGGTCGTGCAATAAAATACCAGAGGTAGCTTTGTAAATAACAGAGTCTAGTTGCGTTTTTTGCGTGGCAGTATTGTCCAGCGAGTAAGGATAAAAAGAAAGAAGCATGGAATAATCATCCCTGTTGGAAATCTTTGCATTTTCAATTACTGCATCTATTTTATTGTGGGCATTAAAATAAAAATTATAATGGGATGTGGTGTTTTGCATTATCCTTCTTATTGTACCAAACTTTTTTTCGCCTGTTTTTTCAGAAGCCAGTTTTTTCTCTTCATATTTCTCAGGCTTCTTTTCTTTACCCAGAGGGTCAAACGTCCAAGAAGGTTGTGCATGCAGCATTGTAGAAAAACACAACAATGCTATTACAAAAAAAGACATTTTTAATTTTAATACGAACATGTAAATATTAATTATTTATTATCACAATAAAATAGCGCACCACAACTTTCAAAAATAAACTACTCTTCGTCAATTTAAGTAGTTTTATCCGTTTATTTGTGTTAAAAATAAACAGATAATGGCTCAAAGGAGAATTTGAAATAGTATAACCCTGCCTGCTTATCCTACTCCGGTTTTATGTTTTGTTTATTCCGTAACAATATTTGCAATGGTTATTTGGCTGTGTTAACTATTTTTACACTAAAATAAACGATAATGATACCGGATATGAATAGCACTTTAAAGCGATTGCGTAATCATTACCGGTTGGTAATTATGAATGAAGATACATTTGAGGAAGTGGTAAAATTTAAATTAAACAGACTTAGTGTTTATATATTTTTAAGTTCTATTTTTATTTTAATGATAGGGCTTACCAGTGCACTTATTATTTTTACTCCATTAAAATATTATTTGCCTGGTGTGGGTGGCAGTAATATTAAACAGGTGAAAGAATACAGGGAATTAAAAATTAAAACAGATTCTATGGAGCAGGCATTAAAATACCAGGACAATTATTTTAAAAATCTGCAAAAAATTCTGCAGGGTAAGGTAACCACTCCCGATACTGCAAAACTTTTATTGCCAAAAGCAGAAAAAAGTAATGAATAACTCATCCGAAAAAAAATCTGATAATAGTTTATTATTAAAATATGCAGGTTTTGCAACACAATTTTTAATTGCCATTGGGCTGGGTGTTTTTATAGGGTTAAAAACAGATAAATGGCTTCATGTAAAAACACCTGTTACCACATGGGTATTCCCCCTTCTTATCATTACAATACTTATTTATAAAGTAATAAAGGATACCTCACTTCCCAAAAAAGATAAATAATGAAAATTTCAACAAATAGATTATTACCAGTTGCATTTATTTTTTTATTGGTAAACCTGTCACTCTTTTTTTTTAAACCATTGTGGGTAAAATATAATGTTGATTATACAGTACTGGCAGGTGCAAATACTATTTTTTTTATTGCTGGCATTATTGTTTTTTTTATGCAGAAAAATGCATTGGGCAATAGCAACCCCAATGTATTTATAAGAAGTGTAATAGCGGGAATGATGATAAAAATGTTTACCTGTGTATTGGCCGTACTGGCATACGTGGTGCTTACCGGAGAAAGTTATAATAAAAAAGCCGTTTTTATTTCACTGGTTATATACCTTGTTTATCTTGCTGCAGAAGTAGCCGCTATAATAAAATTAAATAAAAAACCTCATGCCTAAAGAGCGGGTTTCGTTTAATGCGTTACAGGCTTACTTGCCGGAAGGCAGTTTGCAGGGTATAATGCATTATATAGAAACCAATAAAATATCTCTTACAATTACCCGCAGTCGCAGCTCTGTACTGGGAGATTACAGGCATGCACATAATGGCAAAGGTCACCGCATAAGTGTGAACGGGGATCTTAATAAATATTCTTTTCTCATTACACTATTACACGAAATAGCGCATCTTACAACATTCGAAAAATTTGCCCGCTGTGTATCCCCGCATGGTAAAGAATGGAAAAATGAATTTAGTATTATTTTAAAAGAATTTGTAGATAAAAAATTGTTTCCGCAGGATGTGGAAATGGCCTTAAAAAAAAGTTTGCAAAACCCCGCCGCCAGCAGTTGTGGAGATGAAAAACTGCTGCGTGTTTTAAAAAATTATGACAGCAGAAAAAAAGGTATGGCACTACTGGAAGATATACCCATGGGACAGGTATTTAAAATAAAAGGCGAACGCATTTTTGAAAAAGGCGAAAGAATAAGAAAAAGAATTAAATGCAAAGAAATAGCTACAGGAAAATGGTATTTATTTAGCCCGCTGTACGAAATAA
This sequence comes from Ferruginibacter sp., assembly GCA_025350645.1. Taxonomy (GTDB): domain Bacteria; phylum Bacteroidota; class Bacteroidia; order Chitinophagales; family Chitinophagaceae; genus Ferruginibacter. The sequence continues at coordinate 8,585 of JANXXM010000161.1, read as the reverse complement.
TAAAAACGGCATAATATTTTTATTATAAGTTGTTTAATCGCTTGTACCATTTTAAATTATAATTGTATTATTTTCGGGTAACCCAATATTAAAAAGTATTTTTTGCAACAAATGACGAAATATAGCGAAGAAGAATTAATTGCCCGCCTTCAGAATAAGGATCAGGCAGCTTTTTCTTACTTGTACGATAATTATGCCGCTGCGCTTAATGGTATTATTATAAGGATGGTAGAAGAAACACAACTTGCAGAAGATATTCTTCAAGAAGCTTTTTTAAAAATCTGGAATAATTTTAAACAGTACGATAGCAGTAAAGGCAGGTTATTTACCTGGATGATAAACATAACCAGAAACCTAACTATTGATACTTTACGCAGTAAAGGATACAAAAAACAGCAGAAAATCTCACAAGATGAAAACTCCGTATCTGATTACAGAGATAAAAGTTTCAACACAGAAAAGTTTGATACCATAGGGCTTAGAAAACAATTGCAGCAATTAAAACCAGATCAAAAAATAATTATTGATCTTGCTTATTTTTACGGATATACCCAGGAAGAAATTTCTAAAGAAATGAATATCCCTCTGGGCACAGTAAAAACGAGAATGAGAACTGCTATTATCGAACTAAGAAAAATCTTGCAATATAATTAAAGTGGAAAAAGAAGAAATCATATCATCAGGTTTATTGGAGATGTACGCAATAGGTGCTACATCTGCAGAAGAAACAAAGCAGGTAGAACAATGGAAAATTGATTACCCCGCTGTGGCGGAGGAGTTATATCAAATTGAAATTGCTATGGAAGCCTATGCGCTTTTCAATGCTGTACAACCTGCTGTACACTTAAAATCAGAAATTTTAGCTTCTATTGACTCAAAAAATAATTTAAAAACTGTTGCTACGCCAGGCAAAATAATTTCTATATCTCCTTTGTGGAAATCAATGGCAGCAGCAGCTTTGGTGTTACTTGTAGGTAGTGCTGTTTTAAATTTATTATTTTACAATAAATATAAAAATGCCAACAGCAAATATGAAGAAGGGCAGCAGCAAATGGCATTACAAACAGAAAAATTAAATGAATTAAACAAAGACTGGACGCTGGTACAAAGCAAATATAGCCAGCCCGTGGCTTTAAAAGGGCTTGAGGCCGCACCAGATGCAGCAGCCAAAATATTCTGGATGAAGAATACCGGGGAAACATATATAGATCCAAGTAATTTACCTGATGTGCCAGCAGGTATGCAATACCAGCTTTGGGCAATTATAGATGGTAAACCTGTAGATGCTGGTATGATAACTAGTAAAGTGGGTAAGAAATATAAAATACAAAAAATGAAAACCTTTGGTAAGGTACAGGCCTTTGCTGTAACGCTGGAAACTACTGGTGGTAATCCTACACCAAAAGGCAAAATGTATGTAATGGGTGAAATTTAATTTTAAGATTATAAAAAAAGCCTTTCGCTATATAACGAAAGGCTTTTTTATGGTAATACTTTTTATTTGCGTGCTTATAATGTGCCCCGGAACGGAATTGAACCGTTACTTGCATTGCTGCAAACAGGATTTTAAGTCCTGCGTGTCTACCAATTTCACCACCGGGGCAAAAAAAAACTCCCTTTCCAAAAAATGGGAGTTTAATTATGAGCGGAAGACCGGGCTCGAACCGGCCACCCCGACCTTGGCAAGGTCGTGCTCTACCAAATGAGCTACTTCCGCATTATAAAAAAGAACTTAATTTTTTCATTAGAAAACAACCACTTCCTTACATTGATTATTTTCGGAGGGTAAAAATAAGGGTTGCAAATGAACTACAAAAATTTATTTATAAGTAGGACTGTATAGTGTACTCTCCGGTACATTTACCTTAGGTTTCCCTTTATATCTGTGGGTATATAATGCCACACAGGCAGATAAAACAATGGCAATTACCACGAAAATTTGGCAATACCATAGAAACCTTGATGATGACACCCAGCTGTATGCAAAATCTTTCTCTTTATCTTCTATTATTTGTTGCGGCATATATTGTTTTTCGATTGCAAAAATAAGGTGTTTTTTAGAACTATTTATGTAACATTAATTATTTCTGAAAACGTTTTTCTTTTCCTTAAATAAAAATTCCACAAAATACTGCCATTGTATTTTCCGGTAAGTATTTTATTGATCGGTAGTACAAACAAAGATTTCTTTTTATAAAACAACAACCATTGCACAAAATGTATATGAGCTTTTGCGATAGCAAAAAAATAGCCGGCATCTCCGCTAAATAGTCCTTTATAGGCTGCCACTACATCCAGTAAAAGTCTTAAAGGCATTTTCCATACAATACTTTGCCATGCTGTGTTTTTATACAGCATAATGAGATTATTGCGGTAGTTTAAATATGTTTTTTTACTATTACCCTGTGGCAGCGTACCACCTCCCACATGATAGACCACAGATGCAGGCTGCACATATATTTTATAACCCATTAACTGCATGCGCCAGCAAAGGTCTATTTCTTCCTGGTGTGCAAAAAAATATTCGTCCAGCCCGCCAAGTGTTTTATATACATTCGCACGTACAAACAGGGCTGCACCGGATGCCCAAAAGCATGGTACTGCATCATCATATTGCTTATTATCTTTTTCAATTTTTTCTAATACACGCCCCCTTGCAAACGGATAGCCCAATACATCTATAAAACCGCCACAAGCTCCTGCATATTCAAAATATTGCTTATTTTTTTCATCTAGTATTTTAGGCTGGCATGCCGCTATTTTTTTATCGGCTTCCATTATGTTTACAATAGGTTCTATCCAGCCTGGTGTTACTTCCACATCACTGTTCAGCAGTATAAAATAATCTGCATCCACCTGCTTTAATGCAGTATTATAGCCTTTGGCAAACCCTTCATTAACGGGGTTTATAATAATTTCTATAGCCGGAAATTTTTCTTTCAGCCACAGCACAGAGCCATCTGTTGATGCATTATCTGCTACAATAACCTGCATGTTGTTATAAGTAGATGCAAGTAACGGTGGGAGAAATTTTTTTAGGAAATATTTTCCATTCCAGTTAAGGATTACTACAGCTACTGCAGGCATTTTTGCTACAGTAACCTGTTTATTTAAATCTTGCATTTATTTTTAAGCAATAGTTTTAAGCAAACTTAGGGTCTTTATAATTAATGCTTTTCTTTATAAATTATTATTCATTATTTTTAAAAATGTTTTTACAAATTTTTAACCTGAGAAACCTGCTCGCTCTTGTTGCTATTGTATTTGTGACAGCCAGTATTTTTTTTAGCAATTTTCTGGCAACTAAAATAGCAGCCGAAGAGAAAAGAAAAATTGAACAATATGTAGAAGCCGTAAATGATATAAACAACAGTGCAAATACAGATACCCGCCTTGCCTCCAAAATAATAAGCGAAAACAGCAGGGATATACCGCTGATTGTTACCAATGAGAAAGACAGTATTATAACTTACAAATTTGATACCTCATCAATAGAAAAAACGACCGCATTTCTGTCTCATAAATTGGTTGAGTTAAAAAAGATTAACCCACCTATTGTGTGGCAAAACCCTTTAAACAACAAGGAGAAAAATTTTACTTATTATGGCGAATCGGACTTGCTGGTGCAGATACGCTATTTCCCCATTGTACAGCTTATAGTAGCTTTATTATTTTTTGCAGTTATTCTTATAGCAGTTTCTACCAAAAATAAAAGTACCCAAAACCAGGTGTGGGCAGGCATGGCAAAAGAAACGGCACATCAGTTAGGTACACCAATATCTTCCCTGCAGGGATGGATGGAAATTTTAAAAGATGATGAAGCTACCAGAAAAATAGCAGTAGAAATGACAAAAGATGTAGACCGGCTGCAATTGGTAAGCGATCGTTTTGGAAAAATAGGCAGTACGCCAAAGCTGGAAGAAACAGATATGCTTGCGCAAATAAACAATATGGTTTCTTACATAAAAAGAAGGGCTCCGGCAAGCATTTTATTTACAGTAACTGCAAATGATAATGACATCACTGCAATGATAAACCCACCACTTTTTGACTGGGTAATAGAGAACCTGCTAAAGAATGCACTGGATGCAATGGATGGAAAAGGAACTATAGCCATTATTATAAAAAATGAAATTGCACAGCTTATTATAGATGTAAAAGACAGCGGTAAAGGCATTAGCAAAAAAAATATTTCCAGTGTGTTTAAACCAGGCTTTACTACAAAAAAAAGAGGATGGGGACTGGGACTGTCTTTAAGCAAACGTATAATAAACCAGTACCACAAAGGAGAACTTTTTGTAAAACAAAGTGAACCGGGCAAAGGCACTACCTTTCGTATTATTTTAAAGAAATAAAAAACTGCTTGCGTGTTAAATACTTTTGTGCTTAATTTGCACACCAATAAATGCGGCGATGGCGAAATTGGTAGACGCACTACCTTGAGGTGGTAGCGCCTATAACTGGGCGTGGGAGTTCGAATCTCCTTTGCCGCACAAAAAATGGCGAAACATAATTGTTTCGCTTTTTTATTACCAAATACCAGCCTTCGTTTTTTTGAAAATAACAAAATGAATATTTAATTATCTTGTAAAAAAAAAGAAATGAATAACGATATTAAATGCCCCAACTGCGGGCATATTTTTGACGTAGAAAATGTACTGGCTGCAAAAATTGAAAAGGAACTACAGTCCGCCTATGAGCATAAATTACAACAATCGCTGGGCAAGGTTGAAGATGATAAGAAAAGGCTGGAAGAAGATCTGCAGAAGTTTGAGGAAAAGAAAAAGAACCAGAATGAAATTTTTGCGCAAAAAATACAGCAGGAAAAATTAAAGATAGAAACAGAATTACAGGAACAATTACGCAAAAGTATATCTGCTGATTATGAAAACCAACTTAGGTTATTAAAGGAAAATAATAATGATAATGAAGAAAAATTAAAAGAAGCCAGAAAAAAAGAACTTAGTTTTTTGCAGAAAGAACAACAATTAAAAAACAAAGAAGAAGAACTGGAAATAACCCTCCAAAAAAAATTGCATGAAGAAAGAACAGTACTTACCGAGCAAATAAGAAAGCAGGAATTTGAAAAAAATGAAATGAAAGAAAGCAGTTTCCAGCTACGGTTACAGGAGTTGCAAAAGCAACTGGAAGATCAAAAAAAACTGGCAGAAGAAATGCGCCGTAAGGCAGAGCAGGGCTCTATGCAATTACAGGGCGAAGTACAGGAATTGATGCTGGAAAAAATACTGAAAGAAAATTTTCCTTTTGATGCAATAGAAGAAGTAGGTAAAGGCGTGGAGGGTGCAGATTGTGTGCAGATTGTAAGAAATAATGCCGGCAAAGATTGTGGTAAAATAATTTATGAAAGTAAGCGTACAAAAACATGGAATAATAACTGGATAGATAAACTAAAAGCAGATATGCGCAGCAAAACTGCAGATGTAGCTATACTGGTTACAGAAACTTTTCCACGGGGTATGGATCGTTTTGGCGAAAAAGATGGTGTGTGGGTTTGCACTTTTAGCGAAGTGGGAAGTGTATCATACATTATACGAAATGGTATTTTAAAAATTTACGATATACAACGCAGTGAAGAAAACAAAGAAGATAAAATGCAAATGCTGTATAATTACTTAACCGGTGTAGAATTTAGAGGCCAGGTAGAAGCCATAGCCGAAGGGTTTTTAGCAATGAAAAACAGCATAACAAAAGAGCGCATGCAAATGGAAAAGCTGTGGAAGGAAAGAGAAAAACAATTAGAAAAAGTATTGCTTAGTACGAGTGGACTCTACGGCTCTGTTAAAGGTATTGCCGGTGCATCCGTAGCAGATATTCCACTGCTGGATGGTGGGGATAATGATAGGGAAATAGGATATTAGAAAGAAGTTACTCAGATTTTTTTTAAGAAATTAGTATTCTGCCTTTTATAAAACTCATGTAACCAGCCACGATAAATTATTTTCTCCCACCAATATGCTGTGTACCTCTACCGCTGCATTCATTTCTTTTTCAAAGAAACAGTGTGCTGTAAAAATATGATGAACTCTTGTAATTTTATTTATTTGCATGTCTTTTATAAAGTTTACACTTCCCCTGCCGTACCATTTAAACATGGCTTCCTTTATACTCCATGCCGTGGTAAGCATCAGGTGGTTTTTATAATCCCCTGCACAAACGATATCCAACTCTTTAGCAGATAAAAATTTATGCTTTATTTTCTCAATTTTGTTATGAGGTATTTCAATATCTGCTCCTACCCTGTTTTTTGTGCTCACAATGGCTGCAGCAAAATCGCCGCAGTGCGATATAGAAAAATGAAATGCTTCATTCTCCAAAAAAGGTTTGCGTGTATCGGCAATTAAAATAAGGGGCAGCGGAAAATCGGGAAACAATATTTTTAATAAATACCTGCCTGCAAGATGCTGCAGCCGCTTATGCGGGTGTGTAATACTGCGTTGCAAAGAAACATGCTGTAAAAAAAAAATGTCTGTTTCTGTAATATGCCAAACGCCTATTTTTGTAAAGGCATCAACTTGTTGTAAATATAAAAGTGGCATTTTGGAAAATTACAATAAAAGTTTTTTGTTGGATGTTTTTATTGAATTTATTATGCACTCTTAACTGATAAAAAATGCCCTTTATTGCTTAATATAGCATAATGTACATGGGTGAGACCCAGCAGCAATGCGGGGTAAGCTGCCAATGAAGATAATAATTGCTGTAGCATTTGCCCGGCAAAAAAAATAAAAATATGATATTAAGCGACACCAGAATTTTAGAAGAGATGGAAAAAGGAACTATAAAAGTTGTGCCCTACAGCAGGGAATGCTTGGGTAGTAATAGCTATGATGTTCACCTCGGCAAAAACCTGGCTACCTACGAGCATGCGGAACTGGATGCTAAAAAACACAACCGCATAAAACATTTTGAAATACCGGAGGAAGGTATTTTATTGCTGCCGCACATGTTCTATCTAGGCGTTACAGCAGAGTATACGGAAACCCATGCGCATGTTCCTTTTTTAGAAGGCAAATCATCTACAGGTCGCCTGGGTATTGATATACATGCTACTGCCGGTAAAGGTGATGTAGGATTTTGTGGTAACTGGACCCTGGAAATTTCTGTAAAACAACCGGTAAGAGTTTATAAAGGAATGCCTATTGGGCAACTCATTTATTTTCCTGTAGAGGGCGAAATAGAAGTAAAATATAATCAGAAAAAAAATGCCAAATACAGCGGTCAGCCCGATGTACCTGTAGAAAGTATGATGTGGAAAAATATCTTTTAAAAAAATATTAATGAAGAAATTATTGTGCCTGATAGTTTTTGCAGTTTTTGCAAAGCCCGGTTTTTGCCAAAACGCTGCAGATTCATTACTCAACTTTATGAAAGCCAATAAGACCCGTTGTGCAATATATCTCACACAAAATGATAGTGTGATTGCACATCTCAACGAAAATAAAATGATGCCGCTTGCCAGCACGGTAAAAATATTGGTAGCCCTTGAGTTTGCTAAACAGGCAGCACAAAAAGTAATAGTCGAAAACGGATATGTAGCATTAAGAGAATTAGATAAATTTTACCTGCCCAACACTGATGAAGATGCGCACCCCCGCTGGATTGCGTATGAAAGAAAGCTGGGTAATATAAAAAACGATAGTGCCAGGTTAGTAGATATTGCCCGGGGTATGGTTATGTTTAGCAGCAATGCAAATACAGAATACCTGATGGAAATACTTGGGCTGGATAATGTAAAAAATAATATTGAGTTGCTAGGTCTTAAACAACACAGCGCTATTTATCCGCTGGTAGCTTCTCTATTTATGTATCAAAATCCACGTAAAAAAAATGAAGCAGATATTTTAAAGGGCATTGCAAAATTATCTGAAGAGCAATACTGCCGCTATATTTTTGATATGCACAATGCACTGGCTTATGATACGGTTTTAAAACCAAAATTTAGACCGCAGGATCTTACCATAAAAATGCAAAAAGCTTGGAGCGATAGATTGCCTGCGTCTACAGCAAAAGAATATGTACGCATTTGCAATGTGCTTAATAATAGAAAGTTTTTTAATGAAAATACTTATGGCATACTGGCCGAAGTATTGGAAACAATAATGGAAAACCCCGAAAACCAGCAATGGCTATCCCATGCAGGCATGAAGGGCGGCAACACGACATGGGTACTCACCAAAGCATTATACGCCACCACAAAAAAAGGCGAGCGCATAGAGATGGCTTATTTTTTTAATGATCTTACTCCTGCAGAAAATAAACAGCTACAGGGCTGGATGAATAATTTTGAATTAGCAGCCTTAAAAGATGAGAATTTTAGAAAGAGAGCAGGTGCTGCATTAAATTAATTTAACCGCCATATTTCAAAATTTAATGCTGTTGCAAATGCTACCCAGCAAAGGTATGGTGCAAGCAGCAACGCCGCTGTGTGGGATATTTTTCTAAAACTAATGATCGTACTTGCAATCATTATAAAAAGTATAGAAATATCTACCAATGCAAGTCCGGGCTTTTGCTTCACAAAAAATATAAACGTCCACAAAAAATTAAGTGCAAGCTGTATCCAG
>JANXXM010000156.1 GCA_025350645.1 Ferruginibacter sp. | reverse complement strand
TAAGGATAAAACTAAAGCAGATATAAAAGAAATGAGAAAAAAAGAAGCAGAGTATTTAATTAAATACGGGCATTAAAATAGGTTCCACGAATCACAGTTCCCCACTGAAACATTTATTTTTGTGAAATAAAATGTTTCACGTATCCCGTTTCACCCCGAAACATTAAGATATTAATAATGAAAAGAAAGAAATGGACAGCAAAGAAAGATGTTACAGAGGCTGACTTAAAATTTAGAGAGAAAAGGAAATGGCAACAGGCATTAAGGAGATATGTTTTGGATAAGAACGTAAGTGAAGGATATGCCATTTACTTCGGTTTAAATATAGATAGCTTTAGACAATGGATAGAAATTCAATTTACAGATGGATTAAATTGGGATAATTTCGCATCCGCCTGGCAGTTTGATCATGTTGTGCCCATTGCTTATTTTGATTTTAGGAAAGAAGAAGACCTAAAACTAGCATGGAACTTTATTAATATAAGGGTAGCGAAACATGATTTAAATAAAGTTAGTGTAAACAGAATAGGCGTAATAGCGGTGAAGTCATACTTTAAAATGCTTTATACTAAGACTGGTTATTCGCTTTGTAAAAGGATGTTGGATAAAATTGACCAAATAGAAATGTTAAACATTGTATCTGAACCGAGTATAGAGAAGTTCATCATAGAAAGAAAAGAAGAATTTGAGCAAATAGCAGCTCTAAGCGCTAATGATTTTGTAAAACTAAACAGAGGTATTTCATTATCCGATGTGTTACTTGAAAAAAAGATATTAAAAAAATTCGGGTGACAGTATTCCTTTTATAATAGACAATGCAGTTCGTACCTTCGCACAAATGTTTCTAAAATACGATATTATAGTGGTGGGTGCAGGCCATGCCGGTTGCGAAGCTGCCGCTGCTGGTGCAAATATGGGTAGTAAAACGCTACTAATTACCATGAATATGCAAACCATTGCCCAAATGAGTTGCAACCCTGCAATGGGGGGGATTGCAAAAGGACAAATTGTAAGAGAGATAGACGCACTTGGTGGATACAGCGGTATTGTTACTGATAAAAGCATGATTCAATTTAGAATGCTAAACCGTTCTAAAGGCCCTGCAATGTGGAGTCCACGTGCGCAAAGCGATAGAATGCTGTTTGCGCAAACATGGCGTGAAATGCTGGAACAAACGCCCAATGTAGATTTCTACCAAGACACGGTGCATAATTTAATTGTAGAAGAGGGAGAAGTAAAAGGAGTAATTACAGGATTAGGGCATAAAATTTATTCCAAATCAGTAGTACTTACAAATGGAACTTTCTTAAATGGTGTTATACATATAGGGGAGAAAAATTTTAGTGGAGGTAGAGTAGGCGAAAAAGCGGCAACAGGAATAACGGAACAATTGATATCACTTGGTTTTGAAACAGCAAGACTAAAAACGGGTACGCCACCACGAATTGACGGGAGAAGTTTGGATTATACCAAAATGGAAGAACAAAAGGGAGACAATGAATTGGTTGGATTTAGTTATTTGGCTGAGCCCGAACTAAAAGCTGAAAACCAAAAAAGTTGTTGGATAACTTATACAAACCAAGAAGTACATGATATTTTGAAAACGGGTTTTGAGAGTAGTCCTATGTTTCAAGGGCGAATTCATGGTACAGGTCCAAGGTATTGCCCAAGTATAGAAGATAAGATAAACAGGTTTGCCGAAAGAGAAAGGCACCAGTTATTTATAGAGCCTGAGGGTTGGAATACAGTGGAGGTATATGTAAATGGATTTTCATCTTCTTTACCGGAAGAAGTACAATTGAAGGCATTGAGAAAAGTATCGGGTTTTGAAAACTGTAAAATGTTTAGACCGGGTTATGCTATTGAATATGATTTTTTCCCACCAACACAACTTACCGCAAGTTTAGAAACAAAGCGAATTAAAAATCTGTTTTTTGCAGGGCAAATAAACGGTACTACAGGTTATGAAGAAGCAGCTTGCCAGGGGTTAATGGCTGGCATAAATGCACACCTCACAGTGAAGGATGAATCTGCTTTTATATTAAAACGCAGCGAAGCATATATTGGAGTTTTAATTGATGACCTTATTAACAAAGGAACTGATGAACCCTATAGAATGTTTACTAGCCGAGCAGAATTTCGTACGCTTTTAAGGCAAGATAATGCAGATTTAAGGTTAACGGAACTTAGTTACCGGCTTGGATTGGCATCGCAAGAGCGCATGGATAATGTTTTGATAAAAAGAAAAGGGGTAGAGAGTGCAATTAAAACAATTAATCAGTTGTCTATCAATGGAATAGATGCGGATGAGTATTTAATATCTATAAACTCAGCACCTTTAGCATTTAAGCAAAAAGTATCGCATGTTTTATTGAGGCCAAATGTAAACTTAGCACAAATGATGCAAAAAGTAAAAATTGTGGAGGAAGCTCTAAATATTTTTTCTGACAAAATATTAGAACAAGCAGAAATACAAATAAAATATTTAACTTATATAGAAAAAGAAAAGGAATTGGTAGAGAAAATGAGCCAATTGGAGAACTTAGCCATCCCAAAAGACTTTAATTATGAAAAATTAGTATCATTGGGTAATGAGGCAAAACAAAAATTTCAAAAAATACAACCTCGTACACTTGGGCAGGCAAGCAGGATATCAGGCGTAAACCCTAGCGATGTACAAATTTTGATGGTTTACATGGGTAGATAAAATGTTTAAGTATTTTTATACTTCAAACAAAATAAAAAACTCATACCAGTTAAATATCTAAGAGCCTGTTTTAAATGTAAAACATGAAAAGTATAATTTTAATTGTTATGTCAGTTCTTTTTTTTAGTGCTGTGACCGTATTTGTATACAAAACATTTATTAAGAAAAGTTAAATGAAACTTCAAAAAACAGGTAATAAGGAAAGTATCTTTTTAGAATTAACAGCATACTTAAAAAATAAAAATTTGTGTATTCAAAACATAGATAAATTAAGGCCATGGGGAGGATTTTTTGTTATTGAAGAAAACGATGCGGATAAATTCATCAAGGAATATTTTCCGAATTATACCAGAGAAAAACTTACAAGGGCAGGTAAATTAAGCCCCAAAATATTAGTGGTAGCTCCCAATAAAAGATTGAGCTGGCAATACCACAACAGACGTGCAGAAATATGGAAGTTAATAGCAGGGGAAGCTGCAGTAATTACAAGTGATACAGATGAAGAAAATGCGCAGAAAAGTTTATCAATTGGAAATATTGTAGAGCTCAAACAGGGAGAAAGACACAGGCTTGTAGGAACTAACAATTGGGGAGTTATTGCAGAAATATGGCAGCATACAGATGAAACAAACCCTAGCAACGAAGATGATATTATTAGGGTACAAGATGATTTTGGCAGATAAAAATGGGTAGAAAAAAGGCAAGAAAACATATTTAATTGTAAAACATATAATATTGTTACTGGTTTAACCAAACATAGAAATTTGATTATTGGATTAACTGTTCTTTCCATTTTTCAGCGGCCTGCACCATTCGTATTTCTCCATAATTTATATCTGGCATTAATGGTTTTATGTCGGCTAAAGTTTGTTCTCCTTTATTGGCAAGCACATCAAATATTATTTTGTAGTTTTCTGTCGATACAAATTTTGAAACCTCTAAAATTCCTATTTCTACATAATGAACAAGATGCCCTTCTACAGTGGTTAAAGTAAGATTTCTTTCTTTCGCAATTTCTTGTAAATTCTTACCTGAAATATATAAATCAAACGAAACTTTTTTAGTATCTGGTTTTAAAGATTTATCTGAAACCGGTTTTAATTTTCGTTCTTTTTTGGATGCTTTTGCTGCAACATTTGTTTCAATGCCATACCGGTCGCAATATTCCTCTACCATCTGTGTTATATCCTCTCCATATTTTTCTACTTTGGCTTTTCCAAAACCAGCAATAAGCAAAAGATCCCTTTTTGTTTTTGGCAAATAAGTAGCGATGTCTTTCATTGTTACATGAGAAGCTATCATGTAAATAGCCATACCGCTTTCATTGCAAATATCATCTCTCCATTGTTTTATATTGTCATACAATTCAGGATTGGGACTATCCGTATTATAAGAATGTTTTTTATTGCTGGCATAACAGGAAATGCTTAGCTTAGGCACGGCATAATTTAATTTATGTTGCAAAAAAGTAGTCACCGAAAATGCATGCTGGCAGTAAGCCAAATAATATACGGCAGCATATAAACTTAATGCACAAGTAAGCAGATGTTCGTTAATAATATCTGCCGTTTCTTTATGCTCTGTAATAAGAGGCTGTTTTTTTACCAGCAGTGATAGTGCTTCAATTTTAGAAATAAAATGTTTTGCAGCAGCAGCAATTCTATCCTGCAAAGCAGCATTCTTTTCTATAACCGGCTCATCTTTCATCAGCGCATAAATATGCCGAATAAATTTATCGCCAGTAGTTTTTTCTACATAAAACTGCGTTTTAAAATCTTCTAACCATTCCTGCGCATTTGCACTAAGTTTTTCTTTTTGCTGGGCTATGTGAAATGACAGTACATCTATGGAATCTGCGGTTTCATTAAAAGAAAATATCGCCTCTAATAGCTGCTGAGTAAAAATTTGTCTCGCACCTTCAAACCTGTCTGCAAGGGATCCCTTGTGTGTAAGTGATTGCTGGCCCTTCACCACACTATCATTACTTAAAATAGCAGCCTGTGGTATTTTAGAAAGCAATACAATACCACCTAAACTGGTACAACGGCTAAGTGCCACATACACCTGCCCGCTGCTAAATGCAGCTCCGGCATCTATCATTACTTTTTCAAAAGTAAGCCCCTGGCTTTTATGGATAGTAATTGCCCACGCAAGCCTTAATGGATATTGAGAAAAAGACCCTAGAACTTCCTGCTCCAGTTTACCATCTTTATGGTTTAAGGTGTAACGGCTATTTTCCCATGTATCTCTGTACACATCTATATGGAGGCCATCGCAATCCACTATTATTTTTTCTTTTTCTAGTGATCTAACCACACCTATTTTACCATTAAAATACTTTTTTTCTACAAGGTCATTTTTTAAAAACATTACCTGTGCGCCCTCCTTCAACATAAGATCAAATTCAGCAGGATAAAGATTTTCTGCAAAATCATTTTCTATGATTGCTTTATAGGAAAAAGCAGTGGTATGAAGTTTTTGAATCTGGCTATTGTTTATAAGCTCTGCCTGTTTGTTATGTGAAGTAAGCGTTATAAAATTTTCATTTGCCAGGGGAGAAAATCCAGGAATAAATCTTTGATGAAGATCTTCAAAAGTATCCTCGTCCATATTGTTTGTACGTACTTTGTTTAGCAACTCTACAAACGATTGTTCTTTTTGCCTGTAAATTTTATTGAGTTCTATAAGCAAAGGTGTTTGTTCTTTTACAGCATGGCTTTCAAAGAAAAAAGGAGAACTGTAATACTCTTGTAAAATAGACCACTCTTCATTTCTTGCTACAGGCGGCAACTGGTGTAAATCTCCAATGCAAAGTAACTGTACACCACCAAAAGGCGTATGATGATTTCTGCGAACACTTCGTAAAATGGTATCTATTGCATCCATAGTGTCGCAGCGCACCATGCTTATTTCATCTATTACCAGCAATTCCATTTTGCGCAAGAGTTGCTGGCGTTGCCTGTTATAACGAATTTTTGCAAGTAAGCCTTCTTTGTTTGCCCGCGTAGGTAAAAATGGGTGAAAGGGTAATTGAAATAAACTATGCAGTGTAACACCACCTGCATTTATAGCTGCCACACCAGTAGGTGCAGCCACTACAATGTTTTTTATACAATTGCTTTTTAAATATTTTAGAAAGGTCGTTTTACCTGTACCAGCTTTACCCGTAAGAAAAATATTTTCTGCAGTTTCTGTAATAAATCTAAAAGCAAGATCAAAAATTTCGTTACGTTCTATACTATTGTCTGTCACGGGTAAATTTTATGCAATGAAAATGATACTCAAAGTTATGAAGGGAAACAGGAAATATTTACAATAAGAAGCAAAGAAAAGCCAATGTAGATTTAGTTTTGCTATTTATGTCCTGACAATAAAACAACTTCTATTTTTGCCAGCACCCGCCATAAAATAAAAACAAAGAGTATAATATTTATCTATACTCTTCGTTCAAAAAATTTACTATGCTACCATTCCTGTAGTAGCTTTGCTAAGCAATAATAATTCGTTTACCTGAATTTCTGTTATGTACTTTTTATTGCCTTCTTTGTCCATATAATTTCTGTTTACCAGTTTGCCTTCTATGGCAACTTCGCTGCCTTTTATTAAAAACCTTTCTGCAATATCTGCAACCTTGCCCCATGCAATTAAATTATGCCATTGTGTTTCCGTAATCTTTTCTCCCTGTGCATTTTTGTACGTTTCGTTTGTAGCTACAGAAAAGCGTACGAGCTTTTTTCCAGTTTCTGTGTTTCTTACTTCTGGTGTGTTACCCAGGTTACCAATTAATTGAACTTTGTTTTTTAATGCGTACATAGCTTTTGTTTTGTGCCCCACATTTTATAAGTGTGAAGCGGTTAAAAATTTTCTTTATTTCATTCAGTCAGTGTTTTCCTGATTGACAATGCAAAGATGCGGCGGGTTTTAAAAGATAGCCGAAGACTATCCTGTTACTTACCTTTATAATCGTGTGTAAACGGTTGCGTTTAAATAAAAAATACTATCTTAACACCCCAAAACCAATGTGCATCATGCTTAAGGAGAAAAATGATACAAAATGCCTGCAATGCGAAAAAATATTAAAAGGCAGAAGCGATAAAAAATTTTGTGATGATTATTGCAGAGCAGCATATAATAATGACCTTAAAAGTGCAGCAAATAATTATGTGAGGAATATAAATAATGCGCTTGGTAAAAACCGCCGTATTTTACAAAGCCTTTTACCCGATACAGAACAAATGAAAAAAACCACCAGAGATAAATTGTTACAACTTGGGTTTCAATTTAAATATGGCACACATACTTACAGTAATCAAAAAGGTAACGTTTATTATTTTTGCTATGAATATGGATATTTGCCGCTGGAAAATGATTGGTTTTTGATAGTGAAGAGAAATGAGGAATAAACGTTTATTGTATTAACTCCTCACAAGCATTCGCAATAGTATCATATTTGTATGTAAAGCCACTTTCTAATAATTTAGCTGGATAAACCCAACGGCTTTTTAAAATCAATTCCGTTTCTGTACCAATAACTATTGCACCAAATTTTAGTAACCATTCAGGTGTTGGAAAGCCAAAAGAGATGCCGAGTTTTTGTCTCAATGTTTGCATTAAAAATTTATTGGTAACAGCGTTAGGGCTTACAACATTAAAAACGCCTGTAGCTTCTTTATTGTTGTATAAAAATTCAATAGCACGTGCAACATCCCCTTCATGTATCCAGCTAAATATCTGTGTGCCCTTACCCATTTTTCCGCCAAGATAATATTTTACCAGCTTAATAATTCGGGGAAAAGCACCATCCTTTTTGCCTAATACAATAGCGGTTCTTAATTTTATTTTTCTGGTAAATGGCAAATCAAACTCATCTAAAGTTTTTTCCCAGGCTTTGCATACCTGCACAGAAAAATCATTTTTTATTTCGCCAGTATATTCATCCTGGTAGTGATCTTGGGCATGCCGGTAAATAGTTGCGCTACTCATGTTCATCCAAACTTTTGGTGGATGTTGCAATAATGTTATAGCATTGCCAATGGCAGTTGTACTTAATATTCGGGAATTAAGGATTTCCATTTTATTTTTTGCTGTGTAACGGCAATTTACCGACTTGCCCCCAAGATTTATAAAAAAATCTGCATTTTCAAGATAGCTTGCACAGGTATTTATAGATATTCCATCCCATACCAAATGTGTTCTGTTTTTTTGTGAATGGGTTTCGTTTCTTCGGGATATCGTTATCAACTCCAGGCAATCTTTTTCAAAATGTGCCGTAAGATATTTACCGATATATCCATTTGAACCAAAAATTACTATTTTGTTTATCATGATTAAATGTAGTTGGTTAATAAAATGTAAGCAAGTAGTAAAAGCCGAAAAGCAATCCAACTGAAGCAGAGACGGGTATTTAATTCTAATAACGCTACTCTTTTTATGTGGATGATTATAAGAACTAGAAGTACAGCAAAAAAATAATAGAGAATTATTTGAAACGGAAGAATAAAATAATTATTAAAAATTAAAACGGGGAGCAGCAAAACACACCCAAAGAAACTTATAAAAAATAAATGACCAAAGTAATTTAGTACAGCTTCTTTCTTTTTATTTTTCATAAAAAAATATTGATTAGGCATTTGCAATAGTAATAAAAAAGCCTCCAGATACTTTGGATAATGTTGAAAATGAAACAACGCAGCATATTGTTGTAAAATAATACAGGACACTACCCAGCAGAAAAAAAGGAAGGCAATCCTGTATTTAATATTAAAATCCGGGTAACAAGTATGTGCAGTAAGTTTTGCAGGAGCTATTACCTTTCTGTTGTAAGAAATAAAACTATACAATTTTGTAAAGAACCAGTAAATAAATTTTATGCTAAACAAGGTTTTTACAAAGGGATACCGATGTTCTATAATTTTCAACATACTATCCAGCCCGTATGTTGCTTCACCAGTTTTTATATTTATTAAAGCTATCTGGTTTTTCGATTTTTGCAGATCTATATTATATTCATTGGCATCTACGTATGTTTTGTAGGGCATTCGTCCATTTTGTGCCAGCATTCCATTCTTTACAAATGCACTGGTATAAGCATTGCATAGCGGGCATTCATCATCATAAATAATCTGGTGGTCTTTTAATGTTTTCATGATTGTTATGTTTTTATACTTTCAGTAATTAGTGAAACATTTTGATAAAAAATTTTTATTTAAATATTTTAAAAAGGGTACCTACAATTGCGCTCTCATCCAGTTTAATTAATTTTTCTACACTGTTATCCATTTTACCCACCACATCTTCTATGTTCCCAATCATTTTTACAAAATGTTTCTGCGCATCGCTTTCCTTATTTGTTTTTGTGTTTTTTAGTTCACTTAATATTTTACGCACAGGTTCTATTTCTCTTTTTCTGCGCTCTTTTACAATTTGCTTTGCCACTGCCCAAATGTCTTTTTCTGCAGTAAAAAATTCTTTCCGTTCCCCGGTTTTAAATTCTCTAAAAACAAGCCCCCAGTCTATAAGATCTCTTATATTTTGATTTGCATTGCCCCGGGAAATTTGTAACTGTTCCATAATATCTTCTGCAGATAGGGCTACATGGCTTACCAATAATAAAGCATGAATTTGCGCCATGGTACGGTTTATACCCCAGCTCCCGCCTAATACCCCCCAGGTTTGAATAAATTTTTCTTTTGATGCTTCAAAATCCATGATACTTTCTTAGACGATAAAGATAGGAAATGTTTTTATACTTTCAGTATGTAGTGAAAGATTATTTTTACCTGATGGTGAGCATTTCACAACCTTTCAAAAAATCCACATCCGCATCAGCACCTATACCAACAGCATCAGGTATTTGTACAAAAAAGTTATTGTAGGTAACGCCGCCGATTACAGGGTCTGCTTTATGGCCTAGCATGCAGGTATCCATATCGTAAAAAATAATATTATCGCAGGCTAGTGCTGTGTGTGCAAATGCGGAGAGTGCAATACGACTTTCCAGCATGCCCCCCATCATACAAGGGATATTATTTGAAGCGCACACTTCATTAATTTTAATGGCTTCAAAAATACCACTGCTTTTTGCCAGTTTTATATTTATAAAAGAACAGGCATCTGCTTCAATTAAACGGGCTGCATCATGGTGGTTAAACACACTTTCATCTGCCATTATGGGGATAGGGGAAAGTTTTTTTAATACGGGTAATTGATGATCATACCAATGATGCAAAGGCTGTTCGCAAAACTCAATATTATATTTTGCAAGAGAGGTTAAAGCAAAAACTGCATCATTAAAACTCCAGCCCTGGTTTGCATCTATCCGTATTTTTATATTATTACCAATGGCTTTTCTTATTTGTTTTATGCGTTCAATATCATCTTTAGCAATTTTACCCAATTTTACTTTTAAAATGGCAACCCCGCTATTAATAAATTCAATTGCTTTAGCCGCCATTTTTTCTGCGGTATCTATACCAATTGTAAGATCTGTTTGAAGTAATTTTATTTTACCCCCTAAAAATTTATACAGAGGAACACCTGCATTTTTTGCAGCAATATCATACAAAGCCATATCAAAAGCGCTTTTAATAGTAGTATTAAAAGCAGCAAAGGAATGCAATTCCATCATTCGGGTTTCTATTTCCAATGGATTTTTATGAAGCCAAAATCCTGCAAAATCTTTTGCCATTTCGTAGCAGGTGTTTTGTGTTTCTCCAACAATCATGGGGAAAGCGGAGCACTCTCCCACACCATAAAAATTATCGCTCGTATGTATTCTTATAAAAATATTTTGTGCGTAATGCATAGTGCCCGTAGCAATCGTAAAGGGATGCATAGGTATGCTGAATTTATAAATATCTATTGCAGTTACAGTCATGCAATAAAGATAAATAAATTATAACGGCAGTTTAATGATATTGTTTGTTTTCTTGTTTTGAAGATAAGCGTGCCACAACATAAAGGCGGCAATAGTTCTATAAGGTTTCCAATTATCCGCTATTAATAAAATACCTTCTTTTGTTGTAGACTTTGGTAATTGCTTTACAAATTTTATACTGTTTATGAGAGCAATATCTCCGGCAGGAAAAAGATCTGCCCGTTGTAAAGCCATCATTAAAAAAACATCTGCAGTCCAATCGCCAATGCCCTTTATATTTTTTAATATATTTTTTATTGTTTCATCATCTGCAGATAAAAAACAGTTTAAATTAACTTCTTTATTGATGAATGCAGAGGCAAGGTGTTTTGCATATACTGTTTTTTGCCTGCTAAAATAGCAGGATTTTAATTCAACATCAGTTAACGATATTATTTTTTGCGGGGTAATATTTCTAACTTTTTGTTTTAATTTATTTAATGCAGCCAACGCAGATGCCAGCGAAACCTGCTGCTCCAGAATGATATGAATAAGTGTTTCAAAAGTTGGCTTGCGGCTCCACATAGGCGGATAACCATGGGCATTAATTATTTTTTTTAGATCAGCATCTTTTGCCGCAAGTAAATCACAAATGCTTTTAAAATTATTTGTTGTAAATGAATTTATTATTTTCATTAAAAAGATAAAGTAATATTTAAAAGCTTATTGATTTTTTCATTGCATCAATCCGTGGGGCACGCCCTCTAAAATCTTTAAACATTTTATTATAGTCTTCTGTATTTCCTTTAGATAAAATCATGTTGCGAAACCGCTGTCCGTTAGCCCTTGTGAGACCGCCGTTTTCTTCAAACCATGAGTAGGCGTCTGTTTCCAGCATTTTGGTCCACTGATATGCATAATAACCTGCAGCATAACCATTGCTCCAAATGTGTAGAAAGTAGGTGGAACGGTACCTTGGCGGAACCTGCGAAAGATCCAGCCCCGCAGCATGCAATGCATTATTTTCAAAAACGGTTACATCATTAACCTCCTCGCCGGGTGTTAGTTTATGCCATTGCAAATCCAGCAGAGCGGCTGAAATTTTTTCTGTAATGTTATAGCCACTGTTAAATGAAGCAGCTTTTTTTATTTTGTCAACCAGCGCTTGTGGTATTCCAATGCCTGTTTTATAATGAACAGCATAGTGTTTTAAAATAAGCGGATCCAATGCCCAGTGTTCATTAAACTGCGATGGAAATTCTACATAATCTCTTGCAACTGCGGTGCCGGAAAGAGAGGGATATTTTTGTGAAGCAAACATGCCATGCAGAGCATGCCCAAATTCATGAAACATGGTAACCACATTATCAAAACTCAAAAGTGCAGGCATGCCAGGTAACGGTTTTGTAAAATTACACACATTGTAAATTGCCGGTTTTGTATGTAATAAATAGGATTGGCCCACCACGTTATTCATCCATGCGCCGCCGTTTTTATTGTCCCGTTTAAAATAATCGCAGTAAAATAAGGAGAGTGGTTTTCCATCTCTGTCAAACACATCAAATACCCTCACATCCTGCTGGTAAACTGGAATATCTTTTCGTTCTTTAAACGTTAAACCGTACAATTGATTTGCTGCATAAAATACACCGTCTTCTAATACTTTACTCAGTTCAAAATAAGGGGCAGTTTCAGTCTCATCCAAATTAAATTTTGTTTTGCGAACCTGCGCCGCATAAAAATCCCAGTCATACGGCTGTAAAATAAACCCACCCTTTTGTTCATCTATCAAAGCCTGAATGGCTGCAGTTTCTTCTTTAACTTTAGCTGTGGCAGCGGGTACAAGTTGTGCAAAAAAATCATCTACGGCCTCCGGCGATTTTGCCATTTGATCCTTTAGTTTCCAAACAGCATAATTAGCAAAGCCCATCAGTTTTGCTTTATTTGCACGAATGGCTGCCAGCGTAATTATAATTTTTCGTGTATCATTAGAATCATTTTTTTCTGCACGATGTATAGAAGCATTATACAGCTGCTCTCTTGTACTGCGTACGGATAATGACTGAAGTAAAGGTTGTTGTGTAGTATTTTGCAAAGGTAAAAGCCACTTGCCTGCCATGCCTTTTGCTTTTGCATTTTCTGCAAACCCATCAATAGCAGTTTGGGATATGCCTGCAAGATCTGCAGCATTGTTTACAACTAAAGCGCCGGCACTTGTTCCGTTTATAAGGATGTTGCTAAACTTTGCAGTTAGAGTTGCTTCTGCTGCATTTAATTTTTTCATGGCCTCTTTATCCTGAGGAGAAAGATTGGCGCCAGCCAGTACAAAATTTTGATAAGTACTTTCCAGCAACCTTTGAGATTCTTTATCCAGTATAAGTTTTGTACGCTTATCGTATACACTTTTTATACGGTTAAATAATTTTGTATTCAGAAAAATAGCATCCTGGTTATCTGATAACTTCGGGGCAATATCTTCCTGTAATTTTTGCAGAAAAGTATTTGTATTTGCACCGGTAACCATATTGAAAACACCAGAAACCCTGTTTAGTAATTGCCCGCTTTTTTCCAATGCTACCAAAGTATTTTCAAAAGTAGGGGCTGCGCTGTTGCTGATTATTTTATTTATTTCCTGTTGCTGTTGTGCTATACCTGCTATCAATGCAGGTTCATAATCTGCATCTTTTATTCTACTAAAATCAGGCGCACGAAAGGGAAGTTTACTAACCTCCGCAAAGGGATTAGAAGCGGGCAGATTATTTTTATCAGCGGCAGGCTTTTTATGATCTTTATTAAAAGAAGAAAGTACCACCCAGAGTGTGGCTATCGAAAATATTTTTCTCATACTAATATATTTTTGGAGTATAAAAATAAAGGAAATGTGCCAATGAGAAATCATTATAAGAGGACTGGTCTATCTATAATTTAACTTACAAAACCCGCCGCTACCTGGCATATAAACCCAATAAACAAACCGGTATAAATTTCTTTTTGTGTATGATCGCTTATAATAAAGCGTGCGGTGCATACTATTCCTGTAATAAAAATAGCCAATGCAAAAGGCCATGTCATTAGCATGGTGTTACTCTTTATAACTAACCAAAAAACACCCAGCAGCCCTCCCATTCCCATTGCGTGCATGCTTACTTTAAAATAAATATTAGCCAGCAAACCTAAGCTGGAAGCGAAGAAAATTCCTAAAATAAAAGTGGCCATAATCGTTGGGTACACTTCCTGTTTATGAAAAACGGTATATGCCCAAAAGAAAAAAATACCACATGCCATGTAAGGAATTATACGATCCTTGCGGGTACGAAGAAAAATAGAATCTATAAAGCCGACGGCTCTTAACAATAGCACACTTATTAAAGGAAAAAAAATAAGATTTAAAGAAACAATGGCAATGGTTTGTTTTTTAGCGGCAGCAGAAAACCCAGAAAAGTATGACGGATGAACATATACCAGAAATAAAATAACATAAAGGGGTATAAAAACGGGGTGAAAAATATAAGAGAAAAAAGCAGCCGGCCATTTTAATGCCGGCGCCACACATTTTTTTTCATTTAAATTTTCCTGTAATAAATCCGCTGAGTTCATCATAAAATTTTTCTTAATCTGGCAACAGGAATATTTAGCTGTTCCCTGTATTTTGCCACAGTGCGCCTGGCTATATTATAACCCTTTTCCTGCAGCATTTCTGTGAGGCGCTCATCGCTGTACGGATGTTTTTTACTTTCTTCTTCAATAAGATCAGTAAGAATTTTTTTAACCTCTCTTGTACTTACTTCTTCGCCACTATCTGTTTGCAGGCTTTCGCTAAAGAAAAATTTTAACCGGTATGTTCCAAATTCTGTTTGTACAAACTTGCTATTGGCCACCCGGCTCACAGTAGATATATCAAGATTGGTTCGTTCTGCAATATCTTTTAAAATCATGGGGCGAAGATCAGTTTCATCGCCGGTAAGAAAAAACTCATGCTGGTAATTCATGATAGCTTCCATGGTATTCAACAAGGTATTCTGCCTTTGTTTAATAGCATCTATAAACCACTTTGCGCTATCTATTTTTTGTTTAATAAACAGTACAGCTTCTTTTTGCCGCTTATCTTTTTTTGTACCTTTATCATAATCCTTCAGCATATCCCTGTAGCCTTCGCTTATGCGCAGGTCTGGTGCATTTTTGCTGTTAAGCGCAAGTTCTAATTTACCGACATTGTTTACTATAAAAAAATCTGGTATCACATAGTTCCCGCCCTTGCTTCCGCTATCGCCGGAAAGCCCTCCTGGCTTAGGGTTTAGTTTTATTATCTGATTAATAATTTCCCGAAGCTGTTCATCTGTAAGCGTTAGCGCCCGCTGTATTTTTTCATAATGTTTTTTTGTAAACTCATCAAAATATTTCTCCAATACTTTTATGGCCATCTCTACTATTTTCCCCTGATCCGCTTTTCTTTTAAGCTGCAGCAGCAAACACTCCTGCAGGTTACGGGCTGCTACGCCAGGAGGGTCAAATAATTGAATCTGCAATAAAATTCTCTCTAGCTCCTTTTCATCAGTATCTACATTTTGCCTAAAGGCAAGGTCATCTATAATAGCTGTAATATCTCTGCGCAGGTAACCATCATCATCTAAACTCCCTACTAATTGCTCTGCAATTTTTAATTCTTTTTCGTTAAGTTTTAATAGCCCTAGTTGCTGTAGCATTACCTCATTAAAACTTATTTCTACTTTATGTGGTATTACCCTGTTATCATCCTGTTCAGGATAATTTTCATCCCGTAGCCGGTAGTCGCCTACATCATCATCACCTTCATGCACATAGTCACTGATATCAATATTGCCATATTCATCTTCATTTCCTTCGGTCTGGTATTCTTCTTCGCCTGTATCTGCAAATTCATCGTTTTCGTATTCATCATCATGGTTATCTTCCGCCTGCTCCAGTGCTGGGTTTTCCTCAATTTCTTCTTTTATACGCTCATCTAAAATGGCCGTAGGCACCTGCAGTAACTTCATTAGCTGTATTTGCTGGGGCGATAATTTTTGTAATAATTTTTGTTGTAAACTCTGGTGTAATGACATATTTATCTTTCAAAAAAGTATTAAAAACTGATAAAAAATATTAACGGTATTCTCAGAACTTCTACATTTATAAGTTCGTAAATTTACATTCATTCTTTAATAAAAATGATGAACAAAGTTATCTATTTATTTTTTTGCATGGTTTTTGTAGCAAAAAATTTATGCGCTCAGGTAAAACCATTAATAGTTGAGCCGGTATCATACAGTAATGCGTATTTGCAGCCTGCTACCAAGGCTGTTTTGCCAGCAGCATCAATGATGGTAAAGCAAAATTTTTACAGCAGTAATCTTGCCTTTTTTTGTAAGAAAGAATTAAAATTTGAGAAAGCTACAGGCATTCCCTTTAAATTTCGCCTGGGTTCTGTGCAATACGTAGATTACCTTGAAGGAAAAAAAGGTGTAGGAATTTTAAAACCATAAACTATATTTAAGGATTTTCGAAAAATAAAAATTCTTTTTGGGCACGTTCAAAATCTTTCCAAATTGTGGTAGCGGCACTTACGGCAAATACGCCGCAAGTGGGCATATCATCTATAACAATCTCTTTGTAAAGCCCTCGTACAAAATCGGTAATACCAGGGTTATGTGCAAAAACAGCAGCATGATTTATATTGATATCTAAACTCCCTATTATTTTGTAAAAAACATTTTCAGGAGCATTATATAGTTCATCTGCCAAAATAATTTCTTCTTTTTTAAAATGGTAAGCCGCTGCAAATAATTTACAAGTTTTATAGGCACGCTTAGCCGGGCTGCTGATAAAAGAATCTATCAAAACTTTTTGTTTTAATAATTTTTGCCCCATTGCCATAGCATCGGCTTTACCTTTTTCCGCAAGCGGCCTGTCAAAATCTCTTTGCCCCATGGTGGCATTGCTGCTTTTTGCGTGGCGTATTATAAGTAATGTTTTCATAGAGAATTTTTAAATAAATATATTTTAGCAAGGCAATTAAGAAGCAATTTATTTACCAGATACTCTTTTTTGCCGATGTGCGATTGTGATGCAAATAATTTTATAGACTTATTAATCTTTATTTAAAAATAGTCCTTCCCTCATCAGTTCTAATATTGTTCACGCCAATAAAAGTATTTCTTTTAAAGAGCGGATGTATTTTTTTAAATTAAATCGTTTCTTTCTTATCGTAAAATTGAAATAATTTTGCGCAATAAATTAAATATTTTTGAGCACCACCATTTTACTTATAACACCACCTTTTACGCAGCTAAACACCCCTTACCCGGCAACAGCTTACATAAAAGGATTTTTAAACACAAAAGGCATCTCTTCTTTTCAAACAGACCTTGGTATAGAAGTAACAAATATATTATTTTCAAAAACAGGGTTGATTCCATTGTTTGAAAAAATAGAAGAACTACCAAAAACATTTTCAGAGAATATAAAAAAGATTATAGCACTCAAAGAAGATTATATAAATACAATTGATGCAGTAATACATTTTTTGCAGGATAAAAACCCAACACTTGCGCACAGCATTTGTAAAAGAAGTTTTTTACCTGAGGCAGCCAGGTTTATACATAGTGACGATTTGCAAACGGCTTTTGGCAGCATGGGCATACTGGATAAAGCAAAATATATTGCAACCATGTATCTGGAAGATTTATCTGATCTTATAAAAGAAACCGTAGATAATCATTTTGGTTTTAGCCGATATGCAGAACGGCTGGGCAGGAGTGCCAGTAGTTTTGATGAATTATACCATGCACTGAAGCAGCCTTATACTTTTATAGACGAGATTTTAGTAAAAATGCTGGCAGCACATATTGAAAAACGATCACCAAAAATGGTGGCGCTTTCCGTACCTTTCCCGGGTAATTTATATACATCGCTGCGCTGTGGGCAGTACATAAAAAAGCACTATCCTCATATAAAAGTAATGATGGGCGGAGGCTTTGCAAACACAGAGCTGCGCTCACTTACAGACCCGCGTGTATTTGAATTTTACGATTATATTACACTGGATGATGGCGAAGCACCCATTGAAAATCTTATAGCGTTTATCACAAAAAATAAAACACAGGATGAGCTGAAGCGCACTTTTTTATTAGAAGAAGGAAAGGTGGTTTACATCAACAATTCTTTTGTAAAAGATTATAAACAAGGCGAAGTAGGCACACCAGATTATAGCGACCTTTTACTGGACAAATACATATCTGCCATAGAAGTAGTAAACCCTATGCATCGTATGTGGAGCGATGGGCGGTGGAACAAACTTACCATGGCACATGGCTGTTATTGGGGAAAATGCACCTTTTGCGACGTATCGCTGGATTATATAAAACTCTACGAACCAGTAGCGGCGGGTATTATATGCGATCGTATGCAGGAAATAATAAACCAAACCGGACAAAATGGTTTTCATTTTGTAGATGAAGCCGCACCCCCAGCGCTTATGCGCTCGCTGGCTATAGAAATTATAAAAAGAAAAATGACGGTAAGCTGGTGGACGAATGTACGCTTTGAAAAAAGTTTTACAAGAGACCTTTGTTTGTTATTGAGTGCTTCCGGATGCATTGCAGTATCTGGCGGGCTGGAAGTAGCATCTGACCGGTTATTACAATTAATAGATAAAGGAATAACCGTGGCACAGGTAGCTAAAGTAAATAAAAATTTTACGCAGGCGGGTATAATGGTACACGCATACCTTATGTATGCGTTTCCTACACAAACAGCACAGGAAACAATTGACTCTATGGAAATGGTGCGCCAGCTATTTGCAACCAATGTACTGCAATCTGCCTTTTGGCACAGGTTTGCGCTTACCGCCCATAGTCCGGTAGGGTTAAACCCACACAAGTATAATATTACAAAACTAACGCAGGAAACAGGTGCTTTTGCCAATAATGATATTGAATATGAAGATGCCTCTGGTGCCGATCATGATCGTTTTGGATATGGATTAAAAAAATCGTTGTTTAATTACATGCATGGCATTGGGCTGGATGATCCTTTACAAAAATGGTTTGAGGATAAGGTACCCAAAACAACGGTACCAAGTAATTTTATACAAAATGTATTGACTGAAAATGAACTTAGTGCCCCGAGGTTAAATGCGAAAGTTATTTTTTTGGGTAACAATCCTTCCATTGAATTTTTTACACAATCTAAAAAAGGATACAGCAGAGAAATGGCCTCACTTTCTTTTACTAATAAACAAAATTTACAAGTAATACAAATACTAAAAACACAGGCAGAGTGGCTGTTGGCAAAGCTTCCGGGCTTATCAATATTTAATGAAGAGCAATTTACTTTACAGGATTTGCAGAAAGATTATGAAGCCAAAGGGCTAGAAGATTTTGAATTATTTTGGGATGCAAAGCCGATAAATACTTTGTTTGCCAGCGGGCTTTTGATGTTATAAAAATAAGAGGTTTGTTTATTTCTGTATTTTATCCTCTATTCTCTTATCTGGAATAAACCAAATACCTGCTACAATAACATATAGCGCCAGCGAAATCCACTGATGAATAAATGCCATCGGAATGGAAGCAATATAAATAAATACAGAAAGTTTTCCTTTAAAATCATCTCCTATTGCCTTAGTAATAGTATCATCCTTTTATGAAGTACCAGCAAGCTTTGAACTAAAATGTATAGGCTATACCAGCCATCATAAGCACTATGCCGTAAATAATTATTGGCCATTTGGCAAAATGATTTTCTCCCATCCAGCCCGTGGCAAATGGAAAAAGCGATAACCAGAATAACAAATGGATATTGGCCCATAAAACACTGCCGTCTATTTTTCTACCGCCATAAAAAGATGATGGTGATTATTCCAGTAAATAGCAATATTTACAAAGCTAAGTATGTAGGAAACCAGTACGGGTAGTAATGGTTGTAAAATAACAAGTGTTTTCCCATGCGGCACTTTTATTTCCAGTACCATTATCGTTATGATAATTGCCATTACCCCATCACTAAATATTACCAGCCTTTCTTTTTTCATACATGATAAATATAAATTGATAAATAAATTATGGTAGGTACTTTAAAAATAGTTACCAGTAACATACAGCAAAAAAAGAATTTAAGTTCATCGTTGCACAAAGTATCTACTACGCCATATCGTACTGCACCAGTTTATTAAGTGCCATTTTTATCTCATCTTTTGTAAATGGTTTAGATAAAAAAATGTCTGCACCATTTGCAATGGCCTTTTCCTTATCCTCCTCTGTGGTACTTGCAGTCATCATAATTACTTTTGTTTCAGGATAATTGTTTTTAAGTTCTGTTAAATAATCTATGCCCATCCCATCCGGCATGCGGTTATCTAAAATAACAACATCTGCTACCTGCGATCGTAAAAACAATGTGACTTTTGCCAGCGTATTTACATGCTCAATATTTATATCATCTTTTTTGAGCATGATATTTAGCAACAAAGAAATATCCCCTTCATCTTCCGCAATTAAAATTTTTATATTTTTTTTACTCATATTGTTTTATATTTTTTTATTAGAAAAACTGTTTACAGCATTACAACCATTGTGTATAACCGGATAATTTGATTAAAATAATTTCATACCATAATGACCTAAGGCGGTATAAATAGCACAACGGGCAAAAACACCCAGGCAGCACCAGGGAACTAATTTAATAAGCGGTGTGTTAAAACCCACGCCCACCGCAAGGCTTACCGGTGCTCCTACTGTAAATGTACCAAAGAACCCCAGCCCCACTATACCATATTTGTTCCATATTTTGTATACCAGCCCTGTCTTTGGTTTTTCTATTTTTGGTTTCCGGTAAGTGCTTATCCATTTTCTTATTTTATCTCCTAAAAAAGCGGCAATAAACAAGCCCACAATGCCACCAGCAAGACTGGCAAAAAAAATAGTCCATGCATTTAATCCCATTGCAAACCCTGTTGGAATAGCTGCATAAATCTCAAAGGTTGCAAGCCCCGTTACCGTCAAAATTTTTATCATATCACAAAGTTTTAAAATGAGGATTTTTAGCTTAACTGGCAATAAATTAACCAAATAAAATTACGCAATAAATAATACAACATACTATAAAGCACTGGAGGCACTCAAAAAATATTACAAATAAAAGCAACATCCTTTAAAAAAGCCGGAGGCAAAAATCCATCAGTCTACCTAATTAGTATAGTAAATACTATTTCCTTATCTTTGGTTTTAAAAAATTACAGCGCAAACATGGATAAGTTGGAGGTTTTACAAAATTTATACGAAGAATTGCCCTTGCAGGAAGCGTTGCTGCATACTGCAAATATGTTTGCAGGCAGGGTAAAATTTTCATCTGCACTGGGGGAGGAAGATCAGTTATTAACGGACATCATTGCCCGGCACCAAATACCCATTGCTGTTTTTACGCTGGATACCGGTAGACTTTTTTATGAGACATATGACCTGCTGGATATAACCATTGAAAAATACAAAATTCCTATTACTGTTTATTTTCCTGATGCAGGTGCAGTACAAAAAATGGTGAGCGAAAACGGTATAAATGGTTTTCACGAATCTGTAGCAAACCGGCAAGCCTGCTGCTTTGTAAGAAAAGTAGCGCCATTAAAAAATGCACTGGAAAATACAGATGTTTGGATAACAGGATTAAGAGCCTCACAAACAGAGCATAGAAAAAGTATACCATTCGTAGAATGGCTGCAAGATAAAAAAATGTACAAAATAAATCCGCTGCTGCATTATTCGTACGAAGATGTTATTAACTACATAAAAGAAAATAAAGTGCCTTATAATAAATTACACGATAAAGGTTTTGTAAGTATTGGTTGTGCACCCTGTACAAGGGCAATAATTGCAGGCGAAGACGCAAGGGCAGGCAGGTGGTGGTGGGAAGATTCTCATAAAGAATGCGGGCTGCATATTTCATGATAAATGCAGCATAAAAAAATAATTTCAAAAAAGATATTAATGCATACAAAAAAAAATGTAAATACTTTTCCACGTGCATTGGAAGATGAAGCCATTTACATTATAAGAGAAGTTGCTGCACAATTTGAAAAACCGGTATTACTTTTTTCTGGCGGCAAAGATTCAATAACCCTGGTGCACCTTATACAAAAAGCATTTTATCCTGCAAGGCCACCCTTTGCTATGCTGCATATAGATACTGGCCATAATTTTAAAGAAACTATTATTTTTAGAGACTGGCTGGCTGCACACACCGGCATGCAATTAATTGTGCGCTACGTACAGCAAAGTATAAATGCAGGCAAAGTAACAGAAGAAACCGGTAAATATGCTAGCCGAAATGTGCTGCAAACAGTAACGCTGCTGGATGCTATAGAAGAACTAAAATTAGATGCCTGCATAGGCGGTGCAAGGCGGGATGAAGAAAAAGCAAGAGCCAAAGAAAGAATATTTTCTGTAAGGGATAATTTTGGACAATGGGATGCCAAAAAACAGCGGTCGGAATTGTTTGATATACTCAACGGAAAAATAAATACCGGCGAAAACGTAAGGGTGTTTCCTATATCTAATTGGACGGAGCTGGATGTGTGGAACTATATAAAAGAAGAAGCGCTCGCCATACCCTCAGTATATTTTAGCCATAAAAGAAATGTGATAGAACGGGACGGAATGTACTGGCCACACTCCCCATTTTTAAATACCACTAAAGATGAAACCGTTTTTGAAGCTACCGTAAGATTTAGAACCGTAGGAGATATGACTTGTACCGCAGCAGTATTATCCGAAGCTGCAGATATTGATACGATAATACAAGAAATAAAAGCTGCTACCATTTCTGAAAGGGGCGCCCGCATTGATGATAAACGATCTGAAGCTGCAATGGAAAAGCGCAAGAATGAAGGATATTTTTAGCATATAAGGGCATAAGCCATTGCGCTTTGTTTAGCAAAATGCACGGGCTATCCGCTACAATCTTTTTTCTTTCGCCTTATTATAGATAAGCCGTCTTTGCAAAGAAAAAAGGATTTTCGCTGCTATCCCTGCCATGCTCAACTTTAGAAATAATATTGAACTTTTACCAGCAATATTTATATATGCAACTGATAACCGAAAATAAAAAAACAGCAAAGCCCGTATTTGTAATAGAACAAAATAATACAGCAGCTACCACTGCCAGTATAAAAAACGATGAGGTAAAATGGAAAAAAATAACTACCGCATTAATTATACTTTTTAGCGTATTGGTACTTGGTTTTTGTGCAGTTTCTTATTTTAAAATAAACAGCCTGCAAACACTTTGGCTGCATGCAAAACCATTTATAAACCTGCAATTATTGTTTTTTATAATAGCGGGTTTTATTGCCCAAATGGTAGATGGCAGCCTTGGCATGGGTTACGGCGTTACCTCTGCTACCTGCTTAATGAGTTTGGGTATAAACCCAGTGGCAGTAAGTGCTGCCATACACACCTCAGAAATATTTACGACAGGCATATCTGGCTATAGCCATTACAAATTTGGTAACGTAAATAAAAAACTATTTAAACACCTAGTAATACCTGGGGTAATTGGTGCAGTACTTGGTGCATTGCTCCTCGTTTTTTTAGGAGAAAAATATGGCAAATGGCTAATGCCGCTCGTGGCGGTATACGCTATGTTTTTAGGTTTAAAAATATTAATAAAAGCATTTCAGCTGCAGGCAAAAAATAGCAAATTAAAAAGAGTAGGCTGGCTGGGTGCTATGGGTGGTTTTTGTGATTCGTTTGGTGGCGGCGGCTGGGGGCCTATCGTTACAAGCACACTTATTGCTAAAGGAAAATCACCACGCTACACCATAGGCACAGTAAGTCTTTCGGAGTTTTTTGTAACGCTTGTAAGCGCACTTACTTTTTTTATAGCTGTGGGAGTAAGCCATTTAAATATTGTTGCAGGTTTGCTCATTGGAGGTTCGGTGGCGGCACCACTGGCAGCAAAATTATCAGGTAAATTGCCCCGCAAAACAATGCTTATTTGCGTAGGGTTGCTAATAATAATCTGGAGCGTGCGTATGGTTATAAAAAGTTTATAAAATCATGTTAGCAAATGGAATGTATAAAATAGATTTATAGGATAATTCTTTAAAAAATAAAAATGGATATTTTAAAAATAGCAACCGCAGGCAGTGTAGATGATGGTAAAAGCAGTTTGATAGGCCGGTTACTCTACGATACAAAATCTGTAACAAAAGATAAACTGGAAGCAGTAGAAAGCATTAGTAAAAGAAAAGGGCTAAGCTTTGTAGATCTTTCTCTGCTTACAGATGGATTAATAGCGGAAAGAGAGCAGGGCATTACAATAGATGTAGCACATATTTATTTTAATACAGAAAACAGAAAATATATTATTGCAGATACGCCGGGGCATGTGGAGTACACCAGGAATATGATTACCGGTGCATCCAATGCAGAAACAGCCATCGTTTTAATAGATGCACGAAATGGCGTATGGGAGCAAACCAGGCGGCACCTATCTATTTTTTCTTTGCTCCGGTTAACAACTGTTTTTATATGCATTAATAAAATGGATATGGTGAGCTATGAAGAAAATATTTTTACAACTATAAAAAAAAATGCAGAAGATTTGGTAGAAAAAATAAACTTTAAAGGCAAGGTTGTTTTCATTCCCATATCTGCAAAGTATGGCGATAATGTGGTAAGCGTTTCCGCAAATATGGAGTGGTATAAAGGGGAAACGCTTTTAAACTACCTGGAAAAATTACCCGTGCATGAAATGGATAAAAAGCAACCAGCGAGGTTTCCGGTGCAATTAGTAATACGCCCGCACAATGATGCATATCATGATTTTAGGGGCTATGCAGGCAAGATAGCTTCGGGCACATTTGCAGAGGGAGATGAAATAACCGTATTGCCTTCTTTAAAAAAATCTATAATAAAAAGTATACACCGAGGCGAAAAAAAAATAGCTGCTGCAGTTGCCGGCGAAAGTGTTTTGCTGGAGCTGGAAAAAGATATTGACATAAGTAGGGGGAATATGATAGTAGCAGCCAATAATAATTATAAACTGCTTACAAATTTTAATGCTACCATCGCATGGCTGGATGATGCACCTTTGGAAAATAATAAAACTTATTTGCTACAACACGGAGTAAACAGCACAACTGCAAAAATTGTTTCCTTAAATACCGTAATAAATATGAAAACGATGGAAGAAAACAAAACAGTTACAAACTTTAAACTAAACGACATTGGTAAAATAAGTTTAAAAACAGCACAGCCTGTTTTTGCTGATGATTATAATGATGTTCCTGTCAATGGGGTTTTTATTTTAATAGATAAGTTTAGCAATAAAACGGTAGGTGTGGGGTTTGTGGAGGTGTAAAAATGAAATGGAATATGTGTTGTTTTACTATATTATTATGTTCTGAATTTTAGACGCATTAAATAAAAACCAGTTTACTTTAATAAATTGCGTGAAATAACAAGTTTAATATTTTAAGAAAGATGTCAATTTCAATTACCAACCTTACTAAAACATACGGCACACAAAAAGCGGTAAACAATATTTCTTTTAATGTAAATAGAGGGGAAATCGTTGGTTTTCTTGGGCCAAATGGTGCAGGCAAATCTACCACAATGAAAATGATTACCGGATATTTGAATGCAGATGCAGGTTCCATTACGGTGAGCGGTTTACAAGTATCAAAGTATAATAGAGATAGTAAAAAAAAGATTGGCTATCTACCGGAATCAAACCCGTTATATGCTGACATGTATGTGCGGGAATACCTTCATTTTATAGCAAGCATTCACCAGCTTAAAAATGCCAGCGAAAAAGTAGAAGCCATTATTAAAACGGTGGGTCTATCGCTGGAAGCACACAAAAAAACTGGGCAGCTAAGCAAAGGGTACAAACAGCGGGTGGGGCTTGCTGCGGCACTCATACATGAGCCCGAAGTGTTAATATTAGACGAGCCAACATCCGGGCTAGATCCTAACCAGATTATAGAAATACGAAACGTTATAAAAGCCTTGGCCGTAAATAAAACAGTACTTTTTTCCTCACATATTCTACAGGAAGTAGAAGCCATCTGCGACAGGATAATTATTATTAACAAAGGAAATATTGTAGCAGATGATAGTTTAGTAAATCTTCAAAAAATTAAATCTGATACCAATATTGTTGCAGTAAGCTTTAAAGAAAAAATAGAAATAAATATATTACAACAACTCAAAAACGTTGATACCGTGCAGCAATTATTTGCAGATCATTTTCAATTGACTACCGCACAGCCAGATGCAGTACGTAAACAATTGTTACAATTATCTATAGATAAAAACCTAAATATTGTTTCTTTGCAAACACAAAACAATAGCTTGGAAGAAGTATTTCGCAGTTTAACAAACTAAAGTAGTTATTGTTGTTTTCCCAGTATTCTGGTAGGTGTTTTCACTTTAAATATTGTGGTTGTTTTATTGGTACTACTCACAATAGTATAATAATTTTCTCCGGCATTTTTGTAAATGCTATCACCTACAAGCACTACATTGTTCATATTCTCCGGCATGGGTAAATATTGACCGTCTGCCAGTGTCATATTTTTAAAGTAGGGCTTGTGTGTATCAAAACTAATGCGGGTAACTACACTTTTTATCATGATATTTTTCACTATTTTCTCTCTTTCATTA
This sequence comes from Ferruginibacter sp., assembly GCA_025350645.1. Taxonomy (GTDB): domain Bacteria; phylum Bacteroidota; class Bacteroidia; order Chitinophagales; family Chitinophagaceae; genus Ferruginibacter. The sequence continues at coordinate 10,234 of JANXXM010000156.1, read as the reverse complement.
TTACCCAAATTTTTTATGAAAAAGTAAGCCCCGGCAATAAATAATGCAAATACAAAAAGCATTATCTGCGTAAAACCTATCTTGCTTTTATATTTTTTTGTGTACCAGTATGCGGTAAGCATTATTGCTGCCAGCAAAAAAAATATTCCCATCATTATAAGAATCATTAAAGCATCTGCACTCATACTTTATTAAAATATTTAGTTTCTGTTTAAAATTAAGATAGCATTAAAGCAATGAGCAAACGATGTACGACTATTGCTTAATAATTTTTTGTTGTGTTACCGCTCCGTTTTTTTTTGGTAGCTTTTAATATATACATACCATTATTAAATGTGTATATATTTATTGTATGTTTAGGATTATACCACCCGCCAGCTTTTTTACCAGCAACATCGTACAATTCTATCAACGAAAACTTATTCCATTCTGCAATATTTAAAAGATCGCTCGTGGGGTTAGGATATACGTTAATAGGGCCTTCAGCATTCTTAATAAAAACAATTTCTGTAGTACTCTGTGTTATTTTACCATCAAAATCCACGGCTAGTAAGCGATAAAAATTTTTGCCTGAGGCGGGCTTATAGTGTATAAAATTGTAGGCAGTATTGGATAAACTGTTTCCCTTGCTATTTACAAAATCTATGTTTGTAAAGTTTATGCCATTAGTACTGTATTGTATGTGGTAACCTTTGTTATTTATTTCATAAGAGGTTACCCAATTTTAATGAGCAGTGCCTGCATTTTCTTTAGCTGTAAAATTTGTAAGTTTTATGGGCAATACTGATCCTGTAGGTGCTGCAATGAGAGCAGCTAAGTTTGGGCTTGCCCCATTTATATAATTGAAAGTTATTTTTTGAGTATACACATTTGTTGCGGGATCAAACTCATACAGTACACCTACAGGATCGTAGCCTGTGGTACCGCCAACCTGGGTAAGACCATAAAATTTATTGTTGTAAAGTAATAATCCGCAGGTTGGCCGGTGGCCTGTAGCAGCCAAAAATTCATATTTTTTGGTGAGCGTATAAGGAGGCAGCGGATCATATTCTACAATAGTACCCTGCTTGGCAAGGTTATCGAACAGGCCACTGCTACTAACACCATACAATTTTCCGTTAAAGGGAGTTAAAAAACCTACAGGCCTTGTACCTGTGGTAGATGTATTAAAAGTTGCACGGGTATTGAGCGTACCTGAAATACTGTACTCTACCACAGAACCTGCATCACTGTTATTTGTTGTAGAAGCTAAAATATGGTAGTTGTTATTGTAAAATCTTACGTCCTGCAAAAAATTACCATTGGATGCTGGTATATTTTGTATAAAAGTATTTACAGTATTTGATGCTATATTATATTTAAATATTGCGCCGGCAATAGAGGTGGATACAGGGCTGTAAGTAGTTATGCCAGTAAGCGTTCCATCGCTGTTATCTACTAGCTTGCCTTTAGGTTCACCCAGCAGAAGTGAACCAAATGAGCAAATGCTGTACGTGCTATTGCTTAGGTTATAGGCAAATATTGCTCCTCGGTTTTGGCCTTGCCCGGCGGGTGGCTGGTAATATTGCATGTTACCATACAAAATTCCATTTTTTACAATGAGTGGTCCTAAGCTTGTACCGGTACTTGTTAAAGATAAATCTAGTAATTTTATGTAAAGATTAGAGGTGGGATTAAATTCAAAAAGAACCCCACCGTTATTGGCTCCTCCATAAACTGTAGACCCATAAAATTTAGAATTATAATAAAGCAATTTGGCTCCAGGGCTATTACCCATCAATGAATAAGTATTTAAAACAAGTTTCTTTGTATAACTGTCTGAGGTTGGGGTTATAACTTATAATTGTACCTCCGCCGTTTGAAGTTTCTCCACTTCCGCCAGTTGTAGCATACAAAATATTATTATAGTTAAAAAAGGCATCTTTGGCTGATGGAGATGCCGGACCTAAAAAATCGTAGGTTTTAGTATAGGTGTATGTTGCAGGATCAAATTTATAAATAACCCCAAGGGCAGCAGTACCGCCCCCGGGAGTAAAGCCGTAAAATATATTATTGTACAAATAAAGTTCACTTTCAGGATTCGATCCACCTGTTGCCGTATAATTATAAACTATCTGGTAGGTGTTTGTTGACAGATCAAATTCAAAAATATTGCCACGGCTATTTGTATCACCATATTGATTGATTCCGTACAATTTATTATTATATACAGCCACTCCTGTAGCCGGATTTATTCCTGTTGTACTTATCATGCTATACTTTACTCCATAGATATTTGTTGATAAATCGTACTCAAATAATGTTCCTGCATTATTGACCCCACCACTTTGAAAAGTGCCGTATAATTTATTATTGTACACAATTAAACTGCCTTGTGGATTTTTACCATTGGCCAAAAAAATATTTTGCTTTACCATATAAATATTTGAGGCAGGATTGTATTCAAATAAAACGCCAGTGCCAAAAGTACCTCCGTTTGTAGTTGTGCCATACAGTTTTCCACCCACTTCTACCATAGAACCTATAGCTAAATTTCCCAAAGCAGCACCACTTGTACCTGTAAATTCTATTTTTTGTGTATACTAATGTTATGGGGTCAAATTCAAAAATTACTCCTAGAGAAGTAAGACTAGCAGATCCGCCAATTCTAGTCGTTCCATAAAACTTGCCATTTACTAAAACCAATGTGGTATTGGGGTTTGCTCCAGTCGCATATTCAAAATTGAATAAACTGGTATAGGCATTATTAGCTGGGTCGTAAGAAAAAATAACACCTTTGTCAAACTTGCCACCATTGGCTGTTGTTCCATAAAGCTTGCCATTAAATGCTGCTAATTGAATTTTATCTGGCCCGCTACCAGGATTATTTATTGGAAAAGAATACCGGGTTTGTAAATTAGTTCCATCATCTTTTGTACTGAATATAGTACCTCCATTATCGCTAGATCCACCTTTTGCAGTAACACCCCAAAATTCGTTGGTTTGTGCAAAAGAGTGGAGAAACAGTACAGTAAATAATATTGTAAATATTTTTTTCATTTTCTTATTTTCAAGTAATAAAAATTAAACATAAAATTAAAAAATGCCCTTCTCCTGTCTATACCCATCACAGGGTATTTTATTAAATTGATAATAGGCAGCTTTTCTTAAAATTTTATACTGCATAATTTTTATCTTCGCACAAACCCCTTTTAAAAAAAATTAAAACTTCAATAAACATGAGTTACATCGCCTCCCTCCATGCACGCCAGATTTTAGATAGCCGCGGCAACCCAACTGTAGAAGTAGATATTCTTACAGAAAATGAAATGCTTGGTCGTGCGGCTGTACCCAGTGGTGCAAGTACAGGCATACATGAGGCAATGGAGTTGCGGGATAATAATAAAAAATTGTATGGCGGCAAATCTGTTTTAAAAGCGGTAAAAAATGTAAATACCATTTTAGCGGAAAACCTTACCGGGTGGGATGTAGCTGACCAGACAGGTATAGATGCAATGATGATACAACTGGATGGCACACTTAATAAAAGTAAGCTGGGTGCAAATGCAATGCTTGCTGTAAGCCTTGCTGCAGCAAAGGCTGCAGCACTAGAAGCAAACCTGCCATTATACAGATATATAGGTGGTACCAATGCAAAAATTCTTCCTATACCGATGATGAATATTCTTAACGGCGGCGCTCATGCAGATAATAAAATTGACTTTCAGGAGTTTATGGTAATGCCTGTAGGTGCAAAAACATTTAGTGAAGGATTACAATGGGGTGTAGAAATTTTTCATGCACTTAAAGTAGTATTAAAGAAAAAAGGTTATAGCACCAATGTAGGCGATGAGGGCGGTTTTGCCCCAAACATACAAAGTAACGAAGAGGCTATTGAAACAGTACTTACTGCAATACAGGCCGCAGGGTATAAAACCGGCAGCCAGATTGGTATAGCTATGGACGCTGCCAATAGTGAATTATGGAATGCAAAGGAAAAGAAATATATCTTTCACAAAAGCGATGGTAAAAAAATGACGAGCGAGCAATTGGTAAAATACTGGGAAAGCTGGGTTAAACAATATCCTATTATAAGCATAGAAGATGGTATGGCAGAAGATGACTGGAAGGGCTGGAAAATGCTTACTGATGCTGTAGGAAATAAGTGTCAGATTGTAGGCGATGATCTTTTTGTAACAAATGTAGAGCGACTGGAAAGGGGCATTAATGAAAAAATAGCCAATGCATTACTGGTAAAAGTAAACCAGATAGGCACCCTTACAGAAACGATTAATGCAGTGAGCATGGCTCAAAATGCAGGTTACAATACTATTATGAGCCACAGGAGCGGAGAAACAGAAGACAGCACTATTGCCGACCTGGCTGTAGCATTAAACTGCGGGCAAATAAAAACAGGTTCTGCAAGCCGCAGCGATCGTATGGCAAAATACAACCAGCTTATACGAATAGAAGAAATGTTGGGCGATAGTGGTCAGTATCCTTCTGGAAAAATAAAATTTGGAAAATAAAATAGTTGAAATAACTTTAAGGTATAAAACAACAGCGATGTATTCTATAAAACCTTTGCTACGGATACTTAAAAGTAAGTATATTATTGCATTAGTGGCTTTTATTGTATGGATGCTTTTTTTTGATCCTAAAGACTGGGGGCTTATAGCAGCAAGAACAATTAAACTAAAAGAATTAAAAGAAAGCGAGCAACACCTTATTATACAAACTACAGAAACTAAAAAAGAATTGAGCCAGTTAACATCAAATGCTCAAACAATAGAAAAGTACGCTAGGGAAAATTTTTACATGAAAAAAGATAATGAAGACCTTTTTATTGTGAAGAACGGCAATAAAGAATAACAGTTATAGCACAATAATATCTTAATAGATGCCGTTTATTAATTAATTATAAACAAAATTCTAACAACTAAAATGCTTTATGGCTATTATAACACAAGATGATTTATTACAGTACCTCTACAAAGAAATATCTGTAGAAAAAGCAAAATGTATTAAAAAATTGTTGGCTACAGATGATGCTGTAAAGGAAGGAATGCTGGTGTTGCTTGCGGGTAAAGAAAGATTAAAAAAGATAGAATTACTTTCTCCCAGTACCCGCTCCCTGGATAACATTTTGCAATATGCGGAAAGAGAAATAAAACAATTTTCATAAAATTTTTCTTCATTAATAAAGAACTTTGCCCCGGCCCCATAAGCTGGGGTATTCTTTTATGACAATAAAACAACGATACGATTTTTTAATAGCCTATTTCCTGAAACATGCCCCAGAAGCGGAAACTGAACTGATCTATGATAATCCTTTTCAGTTGCTTACGGCGGTAATTTTATCTGCACAATGCACGGATAAACGAATAAATGCAACTACCCCGGCCCTGTTTAAAAAATATCCCACGCCAGAAATTATGCGTAACGCAACATTTGATGAACTTTTTCCGTTAATAAAAAGTGTATCATATCCAAATAATAAAACAAAGCATTTATTGGGTATGAGTAATATGTTGGTGAACCAGTTTAACGGGCAAGTACCAATGACGGTAGACGAACTGGTTTTACTGCCTGGTGTAGGAAGAAAAACTGCAAATGTGGTTACCTCAGTAATAGATGAGCAACCTAATATGGCAGTAGATACGCATGTTTTTAGGGTAAGTACGAGAATAGGATTAACCGTAGCGGCCAAAACGCCTGTAGCTACAGAAAAACAATTGATAAAGCACTTGCCAAAAGAATATGTGTACAAAGCGCACCACTGGCTCATATTGCATGGAAGGTATGTGTGTGTGGCAAGAAGCCCGAAATGCACAGCGTGCGGTTTAAAAACAATTTGTAAATATTACAAAACCCATAATATAGTTCAACAATAATAAAAAAGAAATCCTAATTGTTTATTTGAAACAATATGAAAAACCAACCAACTAACCCTAATCTTAGAAACATGAGAAAGCATTTTCTTATGGCATTTATTTTAACCATTTTTACATTTGGTGTTAATAATGCAAATGCCCAATACTATTTTTTTGATGATACTTATTACGATAATCCTGTATTGTATGAAGCAGGAATATCGGTAAATGCAATGAATTGCCTTACAGATCTTGGTGGAAAAAAAGGGATAGGTAAAAAGTTTTTTAAAGATCTTAATACTGGTTATACCAATATAAGCGGAGGTGTATTTTTTAGTATAAGTTATAAAAATGCAGTAGCATTAAGACTGGAGGGCACTTTCGGCAAAATATCCGGAGATGACAAAATATTACAGGGCATTACGGATATTGCAAAAGAACGTTTTAACAGAAACCTAAGTTTTAGAAGTTATATAACCGATGTAACATTACTTGCAGAAATACACCCAATGTATATTTTTGTAGACTGGCCTGCAAAAGATAATCCACCGCCAAGGTACTCGCCTTATTTATTGGGAGGCATTGGTTATTTTTCATTTAACCCACAAACTAAGATGGGCAACAGGTGGATAGATTTACAACCGCTGCATACAGAAGGACAGGGTTTTGCAGAATATCCAGATAGAAAAAATTATAAATTGAATCAGTTTATGATACCTATGGGCGCAGGTGTAAAATATGATCTTTCTCCGCTCATGAACTTGAGAGCTGAATTTCTATACAGAAAAACATTTACAGATTATATTGATGATTTAAGTACCGAATATGTAGACCCGGCAATATTTTATAAATATTTAAGCGGAGGTAAATTGAACAATGCCCTTCAATTATATGACAGGCAATTAGAACAGCATTCAGGTGTAAACGGTAAGCGAGGTACTAAAACAAACAACGATGGTTATTTTACATTTGCTTTAAAGTTTAGTGTAATAATAGGAAGAGACAGAAGATTAAGAAATTAATAGCGGGCTTGTTGGGTGCCCGGAACCTGAGCGGCTGTTTTAAAGTAATTTAAACGCAGGCTATCGCTCCAGCCATTGGGGTTTTTATCAAAACTGCGGCTGCTAAAAAAAGCCATTCCGTTAAGACCATTCGTGTTTCTTATTTTTTGTATCTGGCGGGGCAATTGCGTTTTATCTCTCCAGGCTTCGTTGCTGCCCGCTCTGTAAAGCCCTATACCCACATAGCAATTTTTACCATAACTATGTGTTGCCCACCAGTCTGCTAGCGTATTAAAATCTGCAAGCTTATGGTCTATTTCCCAATATAACTGAGGTGTTACATAATCTATCCAGTCTTTGCGCAGCCACAATAAAATATCTGCATAAAGATCATCGTAATTGGTTTGTCCGGCTTTAGTATTGCTACCCATAGCATCTGTACTGCTGTTTCGCCAAACACCAAAAGGACTTATTCCAAACTGGCATTTTTTATTGGTTTGCTTTATAGTACGACTTAGCATTACTATAATAGAATCAGTATTACTGCGGCGCCAGGCAGCCTGGTTCATTGAGCCGGCATATTTTTTAAAACTGGCTGCGTCATTAAATTCTTTGTTGGGTATACGATAAGGATAAAAATAATCATCAAAATGAATAGCATCTATATCGTACCTGCTTACCACATCTTTTACAATTAAGGTTACAAACTGTTGTACGTCTTTATTACCAGGATCAAAATATTTTTTATCGCCATAAGTTATAAACCAATCCGGGTGTATGCGGGTTATATGTGTAGGAGCAATAGACGATTTATTTATAGCAAAAACGGCTCTGTACGGGTTCATCCATGCATGAAATTGCATGCCACGCTTGTGCGTTTCAGCAATCATAAATTCAAGGGGGTCATAATAGGGAAAAGGGGGCTGCCCCTGCACGCCTGTTAACCACTGGCTCCATGGCTCGTATTGTGAGGGATAAAATGCATCAGCAGATGGTCGTATTTGAACAATAAGAGTATTCATACCATTTCTCTGGTGCATATCTGCCAGTTTTATAAATGCGGCTTTTTGCATGTCGCTGTTTATGGTGGGCGCATCCGGCCAGTCTATATTATCTACTGTAGCTACCCACACTCCTCTAAATTCTTTGGGCATTGTATTCTGTGCGTTAGAAAATAAGTAAGACAAAGTGATTAAAAGAGAGGAGAGAATGAGTGTTTTCATATTATGGTGTTAAAGGAAAATGTTTTTTAAGAATGCAATAAAACAACTTAGTAAAATGCAGGTTTAAAAATTAATTACTGTGGCGCAATTTATCCAGAAGTAAATTTAATTGCTGCGCATCAGCATCGGTTAAATTACAAACAGCTTCATCAATTTCGCTATGGAGAAGGTCTATTTTTTCCAGGAGTTTTTTTCCTTTGACAGCAATGCTTACATCTACTTTTCTTTTATCGTGTGGTCTTGCACATTTTTTTACCAGATCTTTTGCAACAAGTCTATCTACAATACGGCTGGTATCACTCATTTTATCCAGCATGCGTTGCCTTATTTGTAATGTAGATAAAGGCTCTCCTGCGCCTCTTAAAATTCTTAAAATATTAAATTGCTGCCGGGTAATATCATAACGGTCAAAAAATTTTTTTAGTTGCAGGTCTATCCAGTTAAAAGTATATATAATATTGATCACAGCCTTTTGCTGATCACTTATAAATTTTGTTTGGTTGATATCTTTTTCTAAACTCATTGTGTATTTCATAACAATGTTAAGAATGATCTTTTAAAAAAACACGGAATGCGTACATTTTTATATTTTATTTAGGCATAAAATTGTTATTTATTGCCCTCAATAACTTCGTTTATTTCAAAAGCATGAAGCGGGTTTGTAAATTCATTAATATAAATTTTTACCATAACCAAAAAATAGTTAATGAGTAATGGTCCAAATATTAACCCTATAAAACCAAAAATATTAAGCCCTACTATAACACCAAGCACTGTTATAAGCGGATGCACATTGCCTATTTTTTTCATAAAGCTTATTCTTGCTACGTAATCTACATTACCCGTAATAATAAGGCTATAAACTGCTAAGCCTGCGGCCGTCCAGGTTTGCCCTTGCGCAAATAAATAAATTACCAGCCGTACCCATATAATCATTGTACCCACCAGAGGAAAAAATGCAAAAACGCCTGTAATAAATCCCCAGAGACCCCAGTCATCCAGCCCGAATATTAAATATCCAAGGGATGCACAAAATCCTTGTACTATACAAATAATTGGAATGCCCCATGCATTTGCCTTTATCATCATTTTTGTTTCGCTGGCAAGCGTATCTATATTATGTGGTTTTAACGGAATAATATGAATTAGGTTTTTTTCCATTTCCCTGCCAGCATACAGCAAAAAATAGAGTATAAAAAACATCATAGATAAATTTGCCAGCATAGTTGCTGTGCCTCCTAGCAGCATTGGAACAAAAGAAGATACTTTTTGTGTAGCTGTTCGAGTATTTTCTGCACTCAATACCTCTACACCTGTTTTTGAGAAATGTTTGCAAGACTACCTGTACTTTTTCTACTATTTTATCCTGATTGAGCAATAACTCATTAACTTTTGGGCTTATAAGTGTTACACTTAAATATATGGGCAATGTGATCAATAACAGATAGCTTATAATAAACAATAATGACGTTCCTCCTTTTTTACATTTGTATTTAAAATTAATTTAAAATACAAACTACTGCTTAAAATGTATAATGTAATACCACCTAAAAGACCCGGAAAAAAATGCTGAGTTGCCCTATAAGCAACTATAAGCAAGCCGGCGATAAGAATAATAATTATGAGAACAAATATTTGACGAGGGGGGTCATTAAATAAATTTTGTATTATCTGTAAATATGGATGGTTGTAAAAGTAAAAATTTTAGATCTTAAATTACTTCCAAACAGAGGTTCCTTCGCTACAATTTGCACATATATCTATATTTTTCCTGCTTTTCATCAGCTCCCCTCTAAATTGTCTGTAATTATCATTTTGCCATATTTTTTTAAAAGATTCATTTTTTAAATTGCCAAGGCGGTGCTTGGCATCTTTATCAAAACAACAGGGTACGGCTAGTCCATCCCATGTTATTACATTTGCGTGCCAAAGTTTCCAACAGCGGTTTGCTAATTTATTTTTTGATTTAAAACTTCCATCTGCATTACGTTTATAACGACTGTATTTTTCGTTTACAGGTATGAGGTTATTAGGGTCGTTTTCATAATCGTAAACCTGTGCGCTTTTAAATCTCACCTCATCCACCCCTATTTCTTTTGCCAAAACTTTTATATCTTCTATTTGGTGCTCATTATGTTTTACTACCAAAAACTGGAAA
>JANXXM010000147.1 GCA_025350645.1 Ferruginibacter sp. | reverse complement strand
GGCTTTCAATTTTACCCAAATCTTTTATATTTATATATGTGTAAAGCAAAGTGGTTTTAATATTAGCATGCCCCAGTAAATCTTGTATATTTATATCTATTCCGCTTATAGCAAGTGAGTGGCATAATTGTGGCGCAGGCCATACAAACTCCGCCATTTTTCCTAAATCTAAATGTCTTTTATGATATTGATAAAGTCTTCCAATTTATATGCACCGTCAACTGTTCGCCTTTCATACACCATAAAATAACGATAATTGTTTCCTGCTTTGCCAGCCCAAAGACTGCCAAGTCTTATTTTTGGTTCAGCATCTAAATGGTCGCCTTTCGTTTCTAATAAAATTGTCTTACCGCTTTTTGTTTGAATGATAAAGTCGGGATAATGATTTACAAAACCGTTAATTCTAAAACCTTTGCGTTCAATATTCCTTGTCCAGAAAGTAATGTTTGTCATGTTGCCAATTTCATTGATTACACGTTCTTCAAAACCGTTCATACTGCCTTCTTTCTCGTAAAGCGATTTGGCAATATCTTTTGCAGTATCGCCAGGTGAAATAGTTTTGGGCAATTCAAACGAGGTTTTGATAAATACTTTATCGGTATCTAAAAAGTCTTTGAATTTCTTTTCAGCAAATGTTTCTGAAAGTGATTTTATTTTCTGCTTTATTTTGTCTGTGTAGGTGTATTCGTTGTTTCCAAAATCGCCAAACTGTTCATCTTTAAAATCTTCTAAAATTCGGTTGATGTACTTTTCAATTTCCTTGTCAGGAATTGGATACATATTTCCGATAATATCCATGATGCGTTTTGTAAAGTTTTTAATACGGCTTTCTTTTCTTGATGGGTCAAGAATGTAAGTCATTATACTTTCTTTTACTTGTCCGTCAAGCCTGACAAATGTTGGTGTATGTTCTTTTTTTGTTTCGTCTAAGTCAACTTTATAGAGTTCAGAAGTAATGCTGTCAAAAGCAATGTTGGTGTCGGCTTTACTTAATGCAAAACCGTCTAATAAATTTTCTTTTTCTAAAGGCAGTGCATTTTCTTTTTGCTGAAATAATTCGTTTGCAGGAATTTTTAAATAGAACTGTGGCAAATTAATTTGCTCGGCTTGTTCTTTAAAAACTTCTTTAATGGGATATGTTTTCACAAGCTTTTGTATTTCGTTAGGTAAAACAGTTGAGTTGCCTGCTTCAATTTCAGAAACAGTTTTTTCAAACGCTTCATTTTGTTCTATTGCCGTTTGCTCAATTTCAGAAACTGTAGTGCTTGGTGAAGCTGTTTCTGTGGGCACTGAAATTCTTGTGCTGTCAATATCAGCAGTAATATCTTCTGTTGCTGTTTCTGTTGTGGGAAAAACTGAAAGTTGTTGTAATGGGTCTTGCTTTTTTGCTTCTTCCAACATGGCTGGGTCGGCAAGCTTATAATCCTTGTCGCTGAAACCTGCTTTATTTAATCCTTTCACTATATTATCTAAAGTGTCAAGAAATTTTGAAGATGCCGTTAAAACATAACTCAAATTAAGTAATGGAAAATTATGTTTCATTACATAAGGTTGGCGTAAAACCCTTCCTAAAATTTGTTCTACATCAACAGCCGAACTTTTGTCTGCCAATGAAGCCAGGATATAAGCAAACGGACAATCCCAACCTTCTTTTAAGGCGTTAATGGTTATGATAAAACGTACTTCACATTCTTTGCTCATTAAATCAATGCCTTTTATTTCATTAATGCTTGCCGTTTTAATTTTGATTTGTTCAGCAGGGATTTTTAACTCAATCAATTTTTCTTTCAGTTTCTGAACATTTGATTTTTCTTCTTCTTCGTTCAAAAAGTCTTTGCCGTTTTTGGGTTGAGCCTGAAATAAAACTATGGGACGAATATATTTACCGCCTTTCTTTTCTTCTTCATTAGCCTGCAGTTCCAAACGTTTTTGTAATTGTAAACTGCTATTAATTACTTCGGTTTTATCTTGATGGTTGTAAACAATTACAGGAAGTTTAACCATGTTTTCCTTCTTCAATTCTAAGGCATCAATAAAACTTACAATGTTACTGTTCTTTCTTGGAGTTGCCGTAAGGTCAAGAATAAAACAAGGATTGAACTCTTTGAGCATATCTACACTCAATGGCGTTTCAGCATTGTGGCTTTCATCAACAATTACTAATGGATTTAAGAACTGCAATACTTTCATTAAAGAAATTTCTTCTTCTTTCCCTAAAAGGCTTTCAAAAGATTGTAACGAACCATTTTGTTCAAATACTTTTCTTCCTTCTTTATTGGCTGTTCTTATGCTATCAAAACTTAATACAAAAATATTCAACTGTTCTTTTACCGAAGTGGCGTTAAATCCGCTTCCTTGCAGCAATGCAGCTTTGTCAAATACTTCTACTTTATTACCAAACTGTGAATTTATTTTTTGACGATAAGGATGAGTTGTGTCTTTTAAATTTTTAATGGTTTGGTCTAAAATGGTAATGGATGGCACTAACCAAACTACAGCTTTTGGTTTGTCGTAAGCAAAAGCATCATAAATTGTTTTGATGGCATTGCAGGCAATAAAAGTTTTACCGCCAGCAGTAGGCACTTTTATACAAATATGTGGCACCCGTGCCATATTGTTTTTGTAGGGTTCAATGGCTGTACCTGCAAAGGGAAACAAAGGCGTTTTGGGATGCTTTGCCCAAAAATTATAAAAGGCTTCTTTCACATCTTTGGTTTCTTGTACTTGCTCCAAAAACATAGAAAGGTCGTTAATAACTTGCTGCTGATATGGTTTTAATTCCATGCTTATTTTTTCTTTTCTATTTTCTTTATTTCCTTATCAAAATCCGAAATAATTTTTTGAGTTTTGTTAAACTCATCGTATTCCTTAATTGCTTTTTTATCTGCTTGTAGTTTTGAAATTCTGCCTTTGCCTTGTAATATTTTATACTCGTTAAACGTAAGAAACTTATTTACACTTTCTGCCAATTTTTCCATAGTAAAAGTGTTTTCTCTCTCTATCAAACTTTCTATGTAATCAAAATAGCCCGTTACCGTTCTTTCTAATTGGCTTATTTCTTTTTCTTGCAAATAGTTTTTAGCAACCAATACATCGGTTTTTATTATTCTTCCATCGGGTGCATTTTTCCAGCTGCTAAGCCCCATGTTGTCTTTCTTTTTATCAGCCAATTGGTGTATAATTTCAGCAGCAGTTTTTCCTGTAATGGCATAGTGGAATTTGTTTTGCACCATGGCATAAAAATGCTTTGTTATGTCAGCGTTTTTATCGTAATCAATACTGCACTCTGCAAAAATATCAGTTACCTGCTGGTATATTCTGCGTTCGCTGGCTCTTATACTACGTACCCTACGCAATAATTCTTTAAAATAATCTTTACCAAACAAGGTTTGCCCTTGTTTCAATCGGTTATCGTCCAGCACAAAACCTTTAATGATAAATTCTTTTAGCGTTTGGGTAGCCCAAATTCTAAACTGGGTAGCTTTGCTGCTGTTTACCCTGTAACCAACTGAAATGATTGCATCCAGATTGTAAAATTTGGTATTTCTGGATACTTCTCTTTTGCCTTCTATTTGAACTTGTAAAATTTCTTTACAAGTTGCATCCTCCTGTAATTCAGCATCTTCGTAAATGTTTTTAAGATGGGTAGTAATGTTTTGGGTAGAAGTATCAAATAATTCAGCCAGAGATTTTTGCGTTAGCCAAACGGTTTCATCTTGTACAAAAACATCCACCCTTACATTATTATTGGGAGTGCTGTATATTAAAAAATTATTTTGTTGATTTTCCACTGTTTAAAATTTTGTAATGTCTCTTGGTATTTTTTTGAAAATGACATTATGCTTTGTCATGTAATCCTTTGTAAGCAAACAATTATCTGCATAAATTACATATTGCTCTGCTTTAGTTTTCATGGTGGCTAAAAAAGTATGGTCTAAAGTTGTTGTGCCATCTTCTTCGTAATTGAAATAATAACCAGTTTCATTATGCTTGCCTAAAAAATGTTTATTGTCGTTGTGTTTTGTTTCAATTAACGGGGCTTTGGTTTCTGTATAGTAAACATATTGACGAATTTTTGCAATACCTACCAACTCGTTTAAATTGCCGTCTTCCAAAAACATGGGTTGTCCTAATTCGTAAAAATCAAAATTGCCGCCTGTACCTTGGGTATTGCCATAGCCTTTAATTACTCTTTTTACCCTTTCGGCAGTAATGGTTTCGGCATAATCTTCCATTTCAATACAAATAAATTTTCTGTTACCTCCATCTTGTTTATTCAGATTTAAAACTGCATGGGCGGTTGTTCCGCTTCCTGCAAAACAATCAAGTATTAAATGATTAGAATAGGATTGACTACCTATCAATAAACATCTTTCAATTAGTGAAACAGATTTAGGAAAATCAAATGGGGTTTTTCCAAAAATCTCACCTAATAATTCTTTACCATTTTCATGGTTAATATTTGTTTCTAGCCAAATTGATTTTGATTTTGTTAAAAGGCTTGTCCCTTCAAAATAGTCTTTCCTATGAATTCTCCAAGCACCTGTATTAACCTGTTTGCCTACTAAAAGATTTTTGTTTTCATTAGTTTTGTCTTTACCCCAAGTCCAACATCCATCTTCATTTTTAGAATTTAATGGTAATACTTCTGTTTTAAATTCATCTATTTGTGTTAAAGAAACATTTCCCTTCTCATTTACATATATTGGATAATATAGGTTAGGTCGATTTTGTCTATTGAAAACAGGATTTCTGTTTCTTAATTCTAAAAAACGATATTTCCCGAGTTCATCAATATTTTTATAATCACCTTCTGCCTTTTCATCTTTCGGAATTTGAAAAATTGCTTCTTTGCTTTTAGATTTTGTGTATACTAAAATAAATTCGTTTGTTTTAGCAATATGCTTATCTAATGTTCTTCCTCTAGGATTAGTTTGTGCAGTGATATTTGCAACAAAATTTCCTCCACCAAAAATCTCATCGCACATTAATTTCAAATTCGCTTGTTCGTTGTCGTCAATGGAAATAAAAATAGCTCCATCGACCGATAAAAGTTTATGTAGCAATTTCAAACGAGGGTACATCATGCAAAGCCACTTGTCGTGCCTTGTAAGGTCTTCGGCTTCTTTGCCTACAACTTGCCCCAGCCACTTTATTATTTTGGGGTCGTTTACATTGTCGTTATACACCCAGTTTTCGTTGCCTGTATTATAAGGTGGGTCAATGTAAATACACTTTATTCGTCCTTCGTATTCTGGCAATAAAGATTTTAAAGCTTCTAAGTTGTCGCCATGTATTATTTTATTTCCGCTATTGGTTTCTTGGTCGGTTTGTGTACCATCGTTAAAGCCGTAACAGTGTTCCAATACTCTAAAAGGTACGTCCATGTGATGATTGATAACTTTCTCTTTTCCTATCCAGTGTAATGTTGGCATGTATAATTAAGTCTTGCGTTTTATTATGGGTTAAAAATAGTTAAAAACTACGGCTTAATGCTGTTTTGGGTGGGCTTTGGTGTTCAGTAATGATATGTTGCTGATGTGTCTAAGACATGATGATAGATATCTGTCCGCCGGGGTGGGTGGGCTGTGCATTGGCGTTTTTAGCTCATTGCAAGGTTGGAATTGTGTGTGGGTTTTGTGTGCTTTGCAATGTGCTAAAAATAGCGTGGGGTTGTGTTGGCAAAATAATGGGTTAAATGTTTGCAGGGATGTCGTTCAGGGTGACGTACAACGAAAAAGGGCTTTGCGAAGACTTGAAATTGTTATTTGTCCAGCCTGGAACTGATGCCCAATAAATAATTAAAGTACAAGCTAACAACTAAAAGCCCAACAGAATTCCTTCTGCCCGAACCAAAGTACAGCGATGCAAACAGCCGAGGTTTGAACGCCCTGCAGTGCTTGCACAAAACCCCATGTTGGCAGTAGTTATATTTTCAAGCGGTCTGTCAAGAAAATGATTCTTTTAGTTCGTCTATGTAACTAAAGTTTTCAAAACCTAAGTCTTTAATTTTAGTTTTAACTGACTCTTTTAAATCTGAATAATTTTTATGGTAGAAGTCAGATATTTTTCCAACCTTTTTGTCACCTTGCATAAAATATAAATATTCATTGTCTGCCGCTTTCGAACGGAGAATTGAAAGTTTGAAACCGTCTAACTCAGAATAAAGAAATCTTTTGCTTCCGCCAAGTCCACCAAAGTTTTTGATAATTATACTATCAGCATTAATTTTCACTTTTATCATTTTTGTTCTAAACTCTCCAAAAAATAGCGGAGGCGTTGTTTTTGCTTTATAAATTCCCAAGATAATATAGACCGTTAGTCCAAATATTAATTGGAGGTATACACAGCAAAGGAAAAAAAGATTTAAATGTAAACTTTGATGTCATAAATGTTTATTGCGTACAACGGACAGGTATTGCCGATAGTGGGGGATTTTATAATCGTCCGTCCGAAACTAGAGCCCAATTGAAAAACTGAAGTTGAAGATAACAACTAAAAGCTAAATTGAAAAACGTCCTGCCCTCACAAAAGATGCAATTTTACTGAAGATGAAGATAACAACGTCCTGCCCCAATAACGCCAAACCCCGTGTTGTGTGCTCGTGGGTATTGTCTCACTTTACAGTCTTTGTTGTCATACGTTTAATATGCCAACCTTGTCTGCCAAGCCACACCCATTGTACTATATAGTCGCCTTTAACTATTATAGTATCTTTTTCTGATATTACGTCATTTTGAATATAATTTCCTTTTTGAATTGCACTGTCACCATAAAGTTCTATTGACTTAGTTTTTGAGATTTGGGACAAAACTTGAATATGTTTAAAGGAAGATAAAAATCTCCTGATAGAATCTCTCCCTATCGCAATGTCTCCCAAATTTCCATCGGGAGAGTATAGTTGTGAAATAGAATCAGCATCTAATTTTTGAATTAAATGGTCATAATATTTCATTGCCGACTCAACTCCTGATTTCCCGTGCTTTGACGTATTAAAAGAAACTTGAAGAAAAATGAATATTACAAAAGTCAAAATGATGTATTTTGAATTAAAGAGCATATAAGATTTAATTTAAGTTAAGGATGTAAGCTACCGCCATGGCACATAACTCTTGTATTGTCGACAAAATACACAACTATTTCATTATTAAACAATTTTTATTTTATTGATCAATAAAATCTTATAAAAAATGCGCAAAATTTTTTTATTAAAAACTTACGGCAATAAAACTTTCGGTTTATTACGTAAATTAAAAAGCTACAACAAATTATTGGTATTTTTTTCTGAGTATTTTGTCCAGCGGGCTTTCAATTTTACCCAAATTTTTTATACTCACATGTGTGTAATGCAAAGTAGTTTTAATATTAGCATGCCACAGTAAATCCTGTATATTTTATATCTGTTCCATGTCTAGCAAGTGAGTGGCATAATTGTGCCGCAGGCTATAGAAACTCATTGAAGCCGGAAGTTTTAACATTCTTATGGCTTCTTTAAAAATCATTTGGGCAGATCTGGTGCTAGAAGGCTGTGCAGGCTGTTTACCTTCAAATAAAAATGCTTTGGTTTATACAATTTTACATATTCCCCTAATATATTTAAAACAAATAGGCTAAGATTATTCATTCTATCTTTTTACTTTTGCCCCCTGCATGGCTATCTGCATACGATCGCTTTCAATATCGGTAATTTGCAATCCGGTTATTTCGCTCACACGCAAACCCGCACTGTATGCGGTAAGTAATATAGCTTCGTTTTTATATTTTTACAGTTAAAAAGGCTTCTATTATCTTTTCTTCGCTAATCACTTTGGGCAATATTATTTTTTCTTGAGTCGTGATATTTTCCAAAACAATTTCTCACGCCTAGCACCTGCTCATAATAAAATTTCATTACATTTATATGACTGTGTATAGTGTTTTCGCTTAGCATAAGGCAGGCATAATAATATTGCTGTCCATTAGCTGCAACTTATTTCAGTATTAGCATTTGTAGATTTTGAAATAATTTTAATGCGCTGCAAAAACTTAGTAGAAAAGGTATTAAAAAAAATATCCAACCTTATTAGTTCATTGGTTTTATATGCTTAGTAATTATACCCCTTTCATGGTTATGAGATAATAAGGTTTGCAACTCATTAATTATATTTTTTACGAAGGTTTAAGAAGCTGTACGAGTTATTTATTTTTAAGTGTTTGGCTGTAGCCATCCGTCTAAATTTTTATTATGCTTTACTGCATAGGCTTAAAAAAGTTAAAAATTTAATCAGCTTTTAAAAAGCAAATAATTATCAACTGTTCACCTCCATTTCAGCAGCCCATTTGTCCCTGTCATCAGGGCTCAGTTTCCAGGGTGCAAAATTGGTTTCTATGTTGGTAAACATCCCATTCCATTCCTGTGGGGCATTGCTGTCCTCCATTATAAGGCTGCGGCGAAGCTCATAAATAATTTCTAGCGGGTTTATGCTTACGGGGCAGGCCTCTGCACAGGCATTGCATGAGGTGCATGCCCGTAGTTCTTCTACTGTAATATAATCGTTAAGGAGTGTTTTTCCATCATCAGCAAAATTGCCATTTTTATCTATATTTTTTCCTACGGCAGTGGCTCTGTCACGGGTATCCATCATTATTTTTCGTGGGCTAAGTTTTTTGCCGGTAATATTTGCAGGGCAGGCCGCAGTGCATCTTCCACATTCCGTACAACTATATGCATCCAGTAAATTTTTCCACTTAAGGTCAAATATATCTTTTGCACCAA
Organism: Ferruginibacter sp.; assembly: GCA_025350645.1. GTDB lineage: Bacteria > Bacteroidota > Bacteroidia > Chitinophagales > Chitinophagaceae > Ferruginibacter. Next base: position 10,261 of record JANXXM010000147.1, on the reverse strand, counting down.
ATTTTGGCGGTGCCGCTGCATCTGCAGGTGCAAGCTCTGGCTGCATCATATATTTTACTTCATTTTGCACGCTTATCATATTATCCATTTCGCCCAAGGGCTCCAGCCTGCCGTAGTAAGCATTAGGAAAAGCCAGTATTACATGCAAATGTTTACTGTATGGCAGGTAATTTAAAAACACATAAATACCTGTAATATGCAGCCACCAGCAGGTACGTTCTATGCCCATTAAAGTACCCTCGCTAAAACCACTAAATAGTGGCGCAAAAATACCAGAGATTATAAAATTGCCTGTATCATGGTAATGTGCACTGCCGCTTAGCTGCAATGCCCGGTCTGTAGCATTCATTGTTAAAAAAAGCGACATTAAAATAATTTCTGCAATTAAAATATAATTGGCATCCCTGCGGGGCCACCCGTTAAGATCTTTGCTCATAAAGCGTTTTAGCTTACTGATATTCCTTCTTGCCAAAAAAACGACACATACAGCGATAACCCCGAAAGCGAGAATTTCAAAAAAATTTATGGCAAAAGTATAAAAGCTACCGAGCGTACCTAAAAACAACCGGTGATGACCGAGTAAACCATCCAGCACAATTTCCAGTACTTCTATATTAATTATAATAAACCCGGCATAAATAATAAAATGCATTACGGCCACGAGTTTATTTTTAAACATTTTTTTTTGCCCAAGTGCAAGCAGCAGCAAGTTGCGCAGGCGCAAGTTTTTACGGTCACTTAGATCTTCCGGCTTGCCTAAAAAAATATTTTTTCTTATTCTGATAATATTTTTTGTGAATAGCCAGACGGATAAACCAGTAAGTATAATAAAAATAAGCTGTGGTAGATATTGCATAGGATTTTTTATGTGGTAAAGTTAACCTATTTATGATTTTGCAAAATTAGAAATGATATTTTTGTTTACATTTAATAATCATCATCCAGTAATAATTCAAAAAATAGTATCATGATATTATCAAAATCATCTGCCGGCAAAATGCTGCAGCGTATGGCGCTGGAAATTGGGGAACATAATTTTGGGCAGAAAGAAATTATTATTATCGGAATAAAAGAAAACGGAATTTTTATTGCGCAAAAAATAAAAGATTTGCTGGCTACATTTTTTGAAGGAGATATAAAAATAGAATCGCTCTCTATTAATAAAAAAGAAAGCAATAATATAAAGTTTGGCAATGAAATAAATGTACAGAATAAGATAGTATTACTGGTGGATGATGTAGCTAACAGCGGCAAAACAATGCTATATGCCATGCAGCCATTGCTGCTGCAGCACCCTGCGCAAATACAAACACTGGCACTTGTAGAGCGTACACACAAAATTTTTCCGGTAGCCTTAAATTATGTAGGACTATCTGTAGCTACCACAGCAACTGAAAATATTATAGTAGGGGTGGAAGATGGACAGGTTACAGGAGCCTGGGTAAACGTAGACTAATTTTAAATAGAGCAAAATAGCATAAAAATAATTGTCATTTTTTAGTAAATAAAACAAAATTTTTTTTAAACAATATGCAGGTAATACTGTTGTAATACAGCAATAAAGTTCTTTTAATTCATTGAAATATTTATTTAGATAAGTATGGAATAATGTAAGCTATGCAGACTGCGAATTTTAAATTTTATTCACTTATTTTTGAAGAATGATTAATCCTCTAACAACCGCAAGATCAGTTTACCTTGCTGATGATGACCCTGATGATAGACAATTATTTGAGGAAGCATTAATGGAAATTTCTTCTGCTATAGAATTGGTTGTTGCAAAAAATGGTGAGGAATTAATGAAAATATTGAACAATACTACACCAGAACCACCACATATTATTTTTCTGGATTTAAACATGCCTTTTAAAAATGGCCTTGAGTGCCTCTCAGAAATTAAGCAGGATAAAAAGTTACAACATATTCCCATAGTAATTTTTTCTACTTCCTGTCAAAAGGAAGCTATAGATAACGTATATGATAAAGGTGCAGATTATTACGTTTGCAAGCCGGATAGTTTTCAAAAGTTAAAAATGGTTTTAAATACTATGTTTTCTCTTACAGCAGAAGCATTACATAAAAGACCAACAAGAGAAAATTTTTTGATAAGTACTTAAATGAATGAGGAGGGATGAATGTATAATTTGAAAATAGGAATTGGGAATTACTACTATAAACATTGATATAATAAAAATGTTAATATTTATGTTTAAACAATGTTTATAAAGTTAAAAGGGGGATTTTATTTTTTGGCATAAAATTCACATAGCTTACAGTATTAAAATTATGTGTTATGCTAACAAAGTTTCAAACCATGACTGATGGATTACATGCAGAAATTTTTTCTGATACGGTAACGAAAGCTAAAATACACCAGCATCTTTTGAATCCTTTTGATACCATCTCTGAGCAGGATATTATAAATATTAAAACAGAAATGTCTGTGACTGCTGTTTTAGATAATTTTACTGGGGATGCATAAACAACTTGTGTTTATCGGAAATTTTAAAAGTGTATAAAGTTTACCTTAAAACCATTTTTAGAATACTCCAGAGATGGTGCAGGAAATTTAAATATGTTCAGGATATTTAAGGCTATTTTTATCCCTTTCTTTTTGGTTTTTATTTTGGTGAGATCTATATCTGGCGCAAGGTACCACTGCCGGTATCGTTTTACGTCCGGCCGGTAAAATGTAACACTGCCATTTTTATCTGCAGCAAAATTGTCCCTTGCCCCAAACATACCTTCGGCGCCAGTACCAACAGAAATTTGCAGCCATGCCGGTATGCGACTCTGCGGAAAAAATGATTTTAATGTAGTGCTTAGCCAATACGTTTGCCCATTATAATCTTTTAAAAAGCGTTCCGGGTTACTTTTGCCAAATATCTCATTGCTTCGTTTATTGAGTACGGGATCTCCATATTGCTTTCTGTGAAAAGAAAATTTAAACTGAATTCTTTGTTCATCCCACGCCAGTTCCTGCGAGACGAACAAGCTACTTCCAAAAATATTTGCTGCAAAATCTCCCCAGCTCCAGCCCCATTCGCTGCTAAAACCATCCAGCGTTTCTATGACCGTTTGATATGCCGCACCACTAAAACCACTAATTAAAATTCTTTTTTTACGATCTATACCCGTTGTTCTCCACACTTCCATACTAGCTTTACTTTCCGCATAAGCACTATAGGCATGGCCTATTTTATCTATCTGCAGCCACTCTGCATTATCATTAAATGTATGAAATTTACTTTGCGGGTAATCTTTATACCATGCGGCATAAAGCCCCACCATTGCTGCACTGTATACAACTACATTGGTGATGGCAACAGTTTTTATTCTCTTTTTATTATAGGGGTAAATGGGATTATAATTTGGGTTTATATTTTTTACAGAAGCTAATTTGTTAGGATAATTAATTATGGTTGTATCTGCCATCACTTTACTTGCCGGTATCGCAATAGTAGTATCCTGTGCGCAGGCAGGTATACAAAAAGCTATTACACCAAAAAAGCTCAATAAAGATTTCACAGTAGAAGTGAGTGACATAACAAGAATTGAATAAAGATTAAAAATATCGTTCCCCAAAACAAAAATAATAGTTATGATTTAATAACTTACGATTATTATATTTTTGAAGATGTTAAAAATAATTTCATGGAAAAAATAATTGAGCAGCACATACAAAAATGGCTTGCAGGAAACTACGATGAGGCCACAAAAGAGGGAATAAAAAAACTACAGCAGGATGACCCCGATGGGCTTGCAGATGCGTTTTATAAAAACCTGGAGTTTGGTACCGGCGGCCTTAGAGGGCTTATGGGCATTGGTACAAACCGAATGAACAAATACACGATTGGCATGGCCACACAGGGTTATGCCAATTATCTAAAAAAATGTTTTGGAGATGTTGTGAGTGTAGCCATTGCTTACGATTGCAGAAACAACAGCCCGGAGTTTGCAAGCATAACAGCTAATGTTTTTGCTGCTAATAACATAAAAGTTTATTTATTTGAAAGCTTGCGCCCCACACCGGAACTTAGTTTTACCATAAGACATTTTGGTTGCCAGGGTGGCGTTGTATGTACTGCCAGCCACAATCCTAAAGAGTATAATGGCTACAAGGCATATTGGGATGATGGTGCACAGATGGTGAGCCCTCACGATGAAAATGTAATAACAGAAGTAGAAAAAATAGCTTCGGTAGATGATGTAAAGTGGGAGGGAGGCGAACAGCATATTATACGTATTGGTAAAGAAATAGATGCCTTGTACCTGGCCATGGTAAAAGGATTGAGTGTATACCCCGATGTGTGTGCAAAGCAGCACAACCTTAAAATTGTATACACGCCCATACATGGCACAGGTATAATGCTGGTGCCCGGTGCACTGGCAGGTTTTGGTTTTACAAATGTACATATTGTAGAGGAGCAAAGTATGCCCGATGGTAATTTTCCTACAGTAATTTACCCCAACCCGGAGGAAAAAGAAACGATGAGCATTGGGCTTGCAAAAGCAAAAGCAATGGATGCTGATATTTTATTGGGTACTGACCCTGATGCAGACAGAGTAGGTATTGGCGTAAAAAATACTAAAGGCGAATGGATTTTAATGAACGGAAACCAAACCGCATTACTCGCTTTTAATTATATGATAGAAGCCAGAAAAGCAAAAGGTATTGCCCAACCCAACGATATGGTTATAAAAACTATCGTAACTACAGATATGATAGATAAAATTGCAGACAGGGCAGGAGTGGCTTGTTACAATGTACTCACCGGTTTTAAGTGGATTGCTTCTATGATTAAAGAAAAGGAAGGAAAGGAAAATTATATTATTGGCGGTGAAGAAAGTTTTGGTTTAATGCTGGGAGATAAAATACGGGATAAAGATGCCATTAGTGCTGTAGCCATCATTTGCGAAATGGCGGCTTACGAAAAAAATAAAGGCCGCAGCTTATTTGATAAACTAATTGAGTTGTATGTGGAATATGGTTTTTACAAAGAGAATCTTATCAGTATCACAAAAAAAGGAATGAATGGCGCAGCAGAAATTGCTGCTATGATGGAGGATTATAGAAAAAATCCGCCGCAGACTATTGATGGTACTGCTGTTGAAAAACTGCTGGATTATGAATTGCAAAAAGGAAAGAATTTGCAGACAGGAGCGGAGTGGGCAATAGATTTACCCAAAAGCAATGTGCTGCAGTTTGAACTGGCAGATGGTACAAAAATATCTGCAAGGCCAAGTGGTACAGAGCCAAAAATTAAATTTTATTTTAGCGTAAATGCGCCTTTACTAAGCGCTGGACATTTTGATGAGGTGGAAAAAAATCTGGAAGAGAAGATAGGAAGAATAGTGGAGGAGATGAAATTAAAATAAAGATATTGCAGCTTATGAGAAAAATTTTATTGCTTTGTTTTTTGTGTAAAACAATTGTTGCCGGTGCACAAAAAAATATACCTGTAGGCATTTCGCAAAAAGCATGTATACTTATGCGATTTATGGATAAGAACCACTACCAGCCGCTGTTGTGGAACGACAGTGCTTCTACAATGCTTTATAACAAATGGCTTGGAAAATTAGATGAAGAGAAACTTTTTTTAACCCAAAAAGATATTGATGTATTAGAATCTTTTAAAACAAAACTGGATAACGAACTGCTGGAAAAAAAAGCTGATTTTTTTATAACCTCCACTACCGTTTACAAAACACAGTTAAAAAAAACGGATAGTATTCTTCAGGTTATTTTTGCTAAACCATTCGATTTTTCCAAACCCGATAATATTCAATGGCCATTTGAAGGGTATGCAGCCAACGATGCAGAACTTGCCCGGCGATGGCAAAAATATTTAAAATGGCATTTGCTGAGCAGGATTGCAGATAACGTTTCTGCAGATAGCACGGTATTAAAAACCACAGCACCGGCAGATTTTGCTGTACAGGAAATAAAACAGCGGCAACTCATTAAAAAGCAGGAGGTTTCCTACATAAAAAATTTATTGATAACCCCGCAGCTTTTTATAGAAGACTTGGAAGATGAATACCTCAACAGCATTGCCTGGTGCTACGACCCACACAGCAATTATATGAATATGGGAGAAAAGAAAGAATTTGAAACAGAACTAAGCGGCTCGGAATACAGTGTGGGCTTTGATGTGGAAGAAAATGACAAAGGAGATAAAACCATTGGTTACCTGCAGCCCGGTGGCAGTGCATGGCGCAGCGGAAACCTGCATAAAGGAGATGTGTTACAAAAAGTAAAAATTAATGAAGTAGAAAAGGAAGTTGAAGATATACCTGCAGCCGAATTGAAAAATATTATAAAAGGCAATAGCGAAACCGATGTGGAAGTGACTGTAAAAACGGTAACAGGAGAACAAAAAAAAGTAAAACTGAGCAAAGAAAAAATTGCCAACGAAGAGGGTATTGTAAAAAGTTATGTATTGCATGGCAGCAAAAATGTGGGGTATATAAACCTGCCTGGTTTTTACAGCAGGGAAAATGAAAATGCTAAAAAAGAAACTGATTTAACTTTTAACGGGTGCGCAAATGATGTGAGTAAAGAAATTGTAAAATTAAAAAAAGATACTATTGCAGGGCTTATACTAGATCTGAGGTTTAATGGCGGCGGCAGTATGTGGGAAGCCATGCAGCTCGCAGGTATTTTTATTGATATTGGTCCAGTAGCATCTGTAAAAGACCGAACAGCAAAAATACATTTTTTAAAAGACCCCAACAGGGGCACCATTTATGATGGGCCATTGCTCGTGCTTATAAATGGTGCCAGTGCAAGTGCCAGCGAGTTTACGGGTGCAGTATTACAGGATTACAACAGGGCCCTTATAGTGGGTGGCACTACTTATGGTAAAGGCACTGCCCAAGTGGTTATGCCGATGGATACCAATAGTATTGCTTTTAATAAAGAGGCAACTGATTTTGTAAAAGTAACTGTGGAAAAATTTTATAGGGTAAATGGAAGTACTACACAATGGAAAGGTGTAGTGCCAGATATTATATTGCCGGATTTGTATGCAGATGATATCTATAAAGAGAAAGCAAATAAAAGTGCGCTTAAACCGGATGATAGTAAAACCGGGATGTACGATGCGCTGCAACCCCTGCCCATACAGTTATTACAGGCTAAAAGTATGCAGCGTATTGCTGCTAATCCGTTTTTTAAATCTATTACAGATTTTAACGGGTGGATGGTGAATTATAGAAAAGGGCGAACCATTCCATTGCAGTGGAACACCTATGCTGTGCACTATAATAAATCTAAAGAAATGTTTGGCAGCTTAAAAGATGAAGACGATGATTCTGTAAAAAGTAATACTGGTATTACAGTCACCAACAATGCTTTTGACAGACAAAGAATAAACAGTGCTGCTGCTAAAACAAAAGAGATAAATGATGTGTACTTGAGGCATATTGAAAATGACCACACCCTTGCAGAAGCTTTCAGCATAATGCTGGATTTTTCTTCAAAATAAAGACAGGCAATTTATCCACGTTTTGCGGTAAAGAAAGGCAGGAGGATATATTTGAATTTATTTATTATTAAAAAACTAATTTTAGTTTATGAAAAAATTTTTACCCTTTGTTATCATTGTTTTTTTTGCCATGATGTGCGGCAAAGTAAATGCACAAAATTTTGACAACCCAGGCGAATATATGGGCTACATAAGCAAGCAGCAGGAAAACACTTCTAAAAAATTTATGAGTTATGCCAGTGCATCTGCCCATGGCAAAAAAGCAAGAAAAGTAGAAAATCTCCGTAGTAAATTATTAGACGAAGTAGCCACCTCAAAAGGTAATTTAAACAGCATGCCCTCCTTTAAAGGCAGTAAAGAATACAGGGATACAGCAGTGAGTTTTATGAAACTTTACTACAATGTTTTAAATGATGATTACAGTAAAATTGTAAATATGGAAGATATTGCGGAGCAAAGCTATGATGCCATGGAAGCCTTTATGCTGGTAAAAGAAACAGTAGATAAAAAACTGGAACAGGGCAATGAGAAAATGCACGAAGCGCAGATAAAGTTTGCCGCTGCCAATAATATTACACTTACGGCAGATAAAAGTGAACTGGGGGATATGATGAAAGAAATACACGAAATGAATAGCTATTATAAAGTTATATACCTGTATTTTTTTAAACCCTATAAGCAGGAAGTATATTTGCTGGAAGCTATTACCAAAGGCAATATTACCGGTATAGAGCAAAACAAAAATTCATTGTTGAAATATGCACAGGAAGGTTTGGAAAAACTAAATACTGCAAAGCCTTACAAGGGCGATAATGCCCTGGTAGTAAGCTGTAAAAGTATCTTGAATTTTTATGTAAAAGAAGCAGATAAAATGAGCACTGCCAGCGATTATTTATTAGGTAAAGAAAGATTTGAGCAGGTAAAAAAAGACTATGAAAAAAAAGCTGATCATACCAAACAGGATGTGGATGCTTACAACAAAGCAGTAAATGATTTTAATAAAGCGGTAAACACATCAAACAGCAATGGCAACCAGTTAAACCAGCTAAGATCTGAAGCATTGAACAACTGGAACAGCAGTACTTCATCTTTTTTTGATTATCATACACCGCATTACAAATAATACCAACTGTAATTAAAATACAGTATTTTTTATGATCTGTATAAAGTAATGCAGAAAGATTTATAAATAAATGCTCCGTTTTTTTCGGGGCATTTTTTATCTTGCAACCACACATGAGACAATACGAAGATACCTACCGCCACAAGGGCATGCGAAAAAAGCTAATGGATATTTTACGGCAAAAAGGCATTACAGATGAAAATGTACTTGCAGCTATGAATGAGCTTCCACGGCATTTTTTTATGGATAGTGCGCTGGATAATATTGCTTACGAAGACCGTGCTTTTCCCATAGCAGAAGGGCAAACCATTTCGCAGCCATACACCGTGGCTTATCAAACACAATTACTAAAGGTAAAGCAAGGCGATAAAATTTTGGAAATAGGAACAGGCAGTATTTACCAGGCTACGGTACTTGCCGTGCTGGGTGCAAAAGTTTTCACCATAGAGCGGCAAAAAAAATTGTACGAAAAAACAAAAGAATATATTTTTAAAACAAAATACCCGCAACTTAAATTTTTTTATGGCGATGGCTTTGAGGGGCTACCTACGTATGCGCCTTTTGATAAAGTTATTATTACTGCCGCCGCTCCTTTTATACCACCAAAACTGGTAGCGCAAATGAAAACCGGTGCATGTATGATTATACCGGTTGATGAAGGAGATGTGCAACGCATGATGCGCCTTACCAAAAATGATAATGGTACAATGGAGGAAGAAATTTTTGAAAAATTTTCTTTTGTGCCCATGTTGAAGGGAAGGACTGCACCGTAGAAAAGCTTAGCCTTATAGATAAAGAGGGCTTATAAAAAATAGCGTTTAGAAAAGATATTACACCAGCCGCAATGTTGGAAAATTATGCTGTACGCTTTTTTAGTGTCCTAAAGTTTGATTGATAATTGTAATTTTCCGCCGAAACCAAGTTCAACATTTTTTGTAAAGTTGAGATACAAACATCTTTGGTGTTATTCTCAACTCCTGCGATGTATGCTTTGTTTGTACCACATTTATCTGCTAGTGTATTTTCCTTCTTCCCCAAATATCTATCTTTGCAACAAACAAACAATAACTACCTTTTCACCATTTTTAAAACCTTCATCTCACCATCAACATTTACCTGTAGTATATAAATGCCAGCAGCCAAATAGGCTGTATTTATTTTTATTATATTGTTGCCCGGGGTAAGTTTTTCTATGGTAGTAAAAACTGTTTGCCCGGCTATGGTGTTTATTTGTATAGCAGCAGTAGAGCTTTGGCGGCTTTTTATTTGTACGTTTAAGAAGTCTTGTACAGGGTTTGGCCAAATGCTTATCTCATTATTCTTTATTACAACAGCCACTTTTATAATGTTAGAAAAAGTGAATGTGCCATCTGTTTCCATCATTTTTATGCGGTAATAAAAATAACCGGCGGTAGTTATTTTATCATCGTCGTATTCATACAATAAAACACTTTCTTTTTTATCAATGGTATTAAGCATAAAAAAATTAAACCCGTCATAGCTTTTTTCTACCGCAAAACCTGCAAGGTTTTCTGTACGCTGCACCTGCCAATTTAGCTGTATAAATGCTGGTTTCAACATGCCCTCAAAAGATAATAATTTAATGGGCAGTATACTGCAATTGTTTACAGTAACGGTTACAGAATCC
>JANXXM010000064.1 GCA_025350645.1 Ferruginibacter sp. | reverse complement strand
GCCAACTCTTTACTACAGCAACAGAATATTACAGAAATGCGCAAAGATTTTAGTATGGTAACAGAAATGTTATACCCATCTTTTTTTACCAGTATAAATTATGAGGGACAAAAATTATTTGTAGAAAACTGCCCTATGGCTTTTGATGATTCTGTAGCAGCAAGCTGGATAAGCAGCAGTGCCGAAATTGTAAATCCATATTTGGGAAAAAATCATCCTAAATATAAATCCGGCATGCTGAGTTGTGGAGATGTAAAAGATTCTATTCTGGCAAAATAAATAACTATAAAAATTCTTTCCAATTATAATATCCGAAGTAAAACCTATGAAATTTTTTAGTTTATCCCTGATGATATTTTTTTTCGCCTTGTCATCATCAGCCCAAAAAAAATACACCATTAGCGGCTATGTAAAAGATACCGCCAGTGGCGAAACAGTTATAGCAGCAAATATTGCTGTTAACGGACGATCTACTATTCTCACCAGCAACCAATACGGTTTTTACTCTGTTACACTGGCCGAAGGGAAATATAATATTGTAACCACACATGTGGGCTACAGCCCTTCTTTTATTTCGGTAGATTTAAGAGAAGATACCAAATTGAATATTGTATTAAACGGCGGGTCAGCATTATCTGAAGTAGTAATTGTGCAAAGCAGCCGCAGAGAAAATAATGTGAAGGCTACGCAAATGGGAAGAATAACTTTACCTATTGAACAAATAAAAAGTGTTCCTGCATTTTTAGGCGAAGTAGATTTGCTGAAAGTGGTACAACTGTTGCCTGGCGTGCGTAATGCAGGAGAGGGCAGTGCAGGCATATACGTGAGGGGCGGTGGGCCGGATCAAAATTTAATTATGCTGGATGATGCCGTAGTGTATAACACGGGGCATTTATTTGGTTTCTTCTCCATCTTTAATGCTGATGCAATAAAAAATGTAACCCTTATAAAAGGCGGTATGCCAGCGCAATATGGCGGGCGGTTATCCAGTGTTTTAGATGTGAGTATGAAAGAAGGTAACAACCAAAAATACCAGGTGGAAGGCGGGCTGGGGCTTATTGCATCCCGGCTATCTATACAAGGCCCCATAAAAAAAGATAAGTCATCTTTTATTGTAAGCGGCAGGCGAACATATGTAGATGCACTGGCAAAAGGTTTCATAAAAAAGACAAGCCAGTTTTATGGCTCCGGTTATTATTTCTATGACCTTAACGCAAAATTAAATTATAAGTTTAGTGAAAAAGACAGGGTATATTTAAGCGGCTATTTTGGCAGAGATGTATTTGATTTTGCCAATGGCAGGCAAAGCTTAAAAGTAAATATTCCCTGGGGAAATGCTACCGGCACGCTGCGCTGGAACCATGTGTTTAATAATAAATTATTTGCAAATACCACGGCTGTTTACAACGATTATAATTTTACCTTTAATGCTACACAAAATAATTTGCAACTGCAACTTGCCTCTGGCATAAGAGATGTAAGTTTAAAACAGGACTATGATTATTACCCTGCAAGTGATCATAAATTAAAATTTGGATTTTTATATACCTACCATCGCTTTAAACCATCTGTAGTTAGCGGCAAACAGGATTCTATAACCTTTAGCCCGCTTAATGCACAAATAAAATTTGCAAATGAAGAAGCTGTTTATGTACAAGATGACTGGGATGTTTCTAAAAGATTTAAAGTAAATGCAGGGTTGCGGTACAGCAGTTTTCAACAAATAGGTAAATATAAAATTTACAGTGAAGATGAATTTGGAAACAGAAAGGACAGTACCGTTTTTGGAAAAGGCCAAACGGTAAAAAATTATGGCGGGCTGGAACCAAGGTTCACGCTGCGTTACAGCCTGGATGATGCCACATCGGTAAAAGCATCCGTTACCCGAAACCTGCAGTATATACATTTGGTAAGTAACTCCGGCACCACATTACCTACAGACCTTTGGGTGCCCAGCACCTATAAAGTAAAGCCGCAGATAAGCTGGCTGTATGCAGGTGGTGTATTTAAAAATTTTAAAAATAATACCTACGAAACTTCGCTGGAAGTATATTATAAAAACATGGAGAATCAGATAGAATATGAAGAAGGCTACACTCCAAATTCATTAAAGGATACAGAGAATAGTTTTACATTTGGTAAAGGGTGGAGCTATGGCACGGAGCTTTTTGTAAATAAAGTTAAGGGCCGTTTTACCGGTTGGATAGGGTACACGCTTAGCTGGACCTGGCGAAAATTTGCCGCATTAAATTTTGGAGAAAAATATCCTGCAAAATTTGATCGCAGAAACGATATGAGCATAGTGGCTATTTATGAATTAAATAAAAAATGGCGGCTCTCCGGCACGTTTGTTTATGGTACAGGAAATGCAGCTACATTACCCCAGCGTTTTTATGTAGTTGGTGGGGTTCTCACACAGGAGTATAGCCGTATAAACCAGTACAGGCTTCCTTCTTACCATCGTATAGACCTGGGAGCAACACTTACGCCAAAACGAAATGAAGGCCGAAAATGGAAAACGGAATGGGTGTTTAGCATATACAATACTTACAGCAGAAAAAATCCATATTTTATTTATTACGACCAAACCGGAAGCCCTTACGATGGTACATTGCAGGTACAGGCAAAACAGGTTTCGTTGTTCCCTATAATACCTGCTGTTACCTACAATTTTAAATTTTAAATGTAAAAAAATATTCTTTTATAAAAGGTTTTACTATGTACGAACCAATAATTTAATATAGTAGTGTTTACTTTTTTTAATTAAATTGTACTAAGGTTTTTTGCATCTGGCCATCAAATAACCAATATCCTTATACCAAATTCTCTCTATACTGCTTTTGTTAACGGGCCGGTAACTAAAACAAAAGAACATGATAAAAAACATTGCCATTGGTTTTGTAACGGGCAGAAAAAGTTTTAAAAATTTGCTCAAAACCCATATTAATAACTGGCTGGAGCATGGTTTGGTAAGCGATGAAAATATTTGTCTTCATCTCTTTATTGTATATGATTTAAAATACCAGAATACAATAGAAAAAGATTTTAAAAATATAGATCCTTTTCTAAGAGAAAAAATAAATTCCGTAACCTATATAGAAGACAAAAAAATAAATAAAGAAATTATTGAACTTACCGCAAACGGAAAAATAAAAGAGCAAGAGGCTGCGCTTATTTTTGGAGAAGGTTATGCCAAAAAAAGAAATGCTGTTTTGTATTTTGCCATAAAAAAGGAAATGGATAAACTCATTTTTTTAGATGATGATGAATATCCCATGGCAGTTTTTAAAAATGATAACAATTTTATATCGTGGATGGGGCAAAGCATAGTAGGCGATCATTTAAAATACAATACAGATGCTGATATTACCCACGGCCACCATTGCGGTTACATTTCTCCCATACCAGCTATAAAATTTGATGATATACTTACAGAAAAAGATTTTAAGTTATTTATTGAAACTATTAGCAATGATATTATAAGCTGGGATGTAGTAAAAACAAATATTATTGTAAACAATGGAATAACGTATGCAAATACAGAAATTGTAGAAAATGCAATAGTAAAAGAAGTGAAAGAGATTAATGGAATGAAATTTATTTCCGGAGCAAATCTTTGTTTTAATTTGAAACGATTTAAAAAAATACCTGCATTTTTTAACCCGCCGGGTGCAAGGGGCGAAGATACTTTTATGAGCACCTGCCTTACAGATTTAAAGGTATTAAAAATTCCTTCCTATGCTTTTCATGATGGCTTTTCTACCAACGATCATTTGCTGGATGGCGTACTGCCTTTGAACTTTTCCCCGATAGACGGCAATTCGCCTTTTATAATAAACAGGTTTGTAAAAGCGGCTATAGGCTGGATAAGATATAAGCCATTACTTATTTTTATTACCCAAAGAAAAAACTATGAAAAGATTATAAAAGAAATGGTAAGTAAACTGGAAATTACCATTCCTAAATTGTGTAAATATTTTGGAACAAAACAATTTGAGCAATTAATGCGGGAGTTGAAAAGCTATGATAAAAATGTAAAAAAACATTTTGCATCTTTTGAAACTACTAAAAATATATGGAGTAAAATTACAGAAACCCTGCAACCGGATTTTAAAAAAGTGTAAGGGTAATTTGTCTTGGCATTTAATACCATAAACGTCCATCTACTTTTTTAATATATTGTAATGTGCTTTTACTTACAGGGGTTCTTTTTTCAGTTGCAGAAATTCGAAATATTTTTTTCCATCCGCTAAAAAACATTTTTATATTAAAAGAAGTTTTTTTAAGGAATTGAAAAGACCAAAGCAGCGCAGTAGTGTAAAAAAATATTTTGGGCAGGTACCGGTAAGCAACTTTACTTTTATTTACCCAAAGCATCTGCATTTTTTGTGCAGTTGGATTACGACCCTGCGGAGATTCATTGTGTATGATCGTAACACTATCATCATAAACAATGCTGTAACCTAAATTTAAAATGCGATATCCAAGATCATACTCTTCCATACCATAAAAGAAATCGGCAGGGTAGGAGCCGGCTTTGTTGTACACTTCTTTTAAAATGGCGTGCCCGCAGCCAATATAATACGAGGTAAGAAACCGTTTTTTGTTGCTGTATTCGTTTATTTTTTTGTGCGGAAAAGCATTGTTTTGTAACTGGCCTGTGCTGCCATAAATTACTTTAAAACAATATACTCCCACATTATTTTCTTTTCTGTATGCAGATGCAAACAAGGCATTAATTTTTACCAATGCATCGTTTTCTTTGCAATAAGCATCGTCATCCAATGTAATAATAACAGGCGCTGTAGCCATTGCAATAGCCTTATTTCTGCCAACGGCAACCCCGAGATTTTCATTGCAGTATAAATATGTAAATGGCAAAGGCTGGCTTTCTATAAATGTTGTACAACTACTATAATCCGCTGTAGATGCGTTGTTGATGATGATTACCTCCTGCAATAATATATCTGCATCTTTTTGCTTAGAAATGTTTTTTAACAGATACAGCAAATCATCCGGACGATTATAGGTAATAATGGCAATGGAAAGTAGTTTCAACAAACAGATGATTTTATAAAATAAATTTGATAGCAGTAAAAATTAATTAAAATACCTTTCCTCAATAATATTTATGTGATGATAAAAATGTCCTACTATTATTAGCCCCAGCGTCTTTACATCAGCACTCATGCTGCTAAAAAAACCGCTTGTGTCCAGCATTTTTTTGGAGAAAGAAGCAAACATTAATTTGGTAGTTTGCCTCACCATTTTCATTTCTGTGGTAAGTGCTGCCCATGTTCTTTTATTGGCATCAGCATTTTTTGCATAAAGATTTTCATCAAAGGAAGGAAGTATTGCTTTTTCTTTTCTTGCAATAGCCAGGGCACGGTATGCAAACACTCTTTCTGTATCTATGGCATGTTGCATCAGTTCTTTAAGCGTCCATTTACCTTTTGCATATTTGTAATTGGATTTTTCTTCAGATATTTTTTTAAACAGTTTCTTC
>JANXXM010000063.1 GCA_025350645.1 Ferruginibacter sp. | reverse complement strand
GCTTCTTTTAAGTATACATACTGCCCGCCTGCTTTTGGGTACATTGAACTTAATTCTCCATAGCTTAATGCTGCTGTAAGCGTCATAAACCCTGTAAGTAACCATATAGCTATTAACCAGCCTGCACTGCCCACATTACGGGTAATATCTGCACTCACAATAAAAATACCGGAGCCAATCATAGATCCTGCTACAATCATTGTAGCATCCAGCAAGCCGAGAGATGGTTTAAATGATGAGGTATTTTCTGCCATAGCAATAGTTTAAAGAGCAATATAAAATAAAAATCCCGTTCAAATGTTTTGAACGGGAGGTTAATATTTTCTAAAATTTTATTTAAGTATTTTCATTTTTTCATTCATACCTTTTATTACATCTTTTGTAATGTTAAACGCAGAGTCTTTGTACACCATATAATCCAGCCCTGTACCGGTGGTAAAAATGAACTGATAACTTTTTTCCTTATTATATATTGCCAGATATTCTTTTAAATGCTTTTGAATATCATCCATGTATTTGTAACTTTTTTCGCTGAGCTTTTGTGTAAGATTTTGTTTTCTGCTATCAATCTGTTGCTGCTCCTGCTGCAGTTCTCCCTGAAATTTTTCTGCTTCCTGCTGGGTGATAGCATTGCCTCTTTTTATAAAATCATTCTTTTTATTTTCCAAACCACGGTATCCGTTTTGCCAGTCTGTTTCTATATTTCGCTGCTCTGCTTCTAGTTCTGTACGCTTATTTTTTATGTAAGAAATCTTTTCGTTAAGAGAATCCAATTCTACATAAGCAATGCCATTTTTATTATAAAAGCTAGTGGTATCTGTCAATTTTTTATCTGAATTTTTACTCTCCTTACTGCCGGAAAAAACTTTTGCGTACAAAAATATAACTGCTGCCAGCAACAAAACATTAAGTGCAAGGGAAAATTGTTTCATGTATAGTTTTTTGTTCGATGGGCAAGATAATAAAAAAGCATTTTACTCACAATAATTACAAAAACTATTGGGAAAGGATTAACCTTAAATTCAGGCAAAAATTTTCTTTTTTTTGTTAAATTCTGCAGCACTATTCACCCTTAACACCCTTTAAACATCTCTATTACTACATTTACAGCCGATCTAAAAAATATCCAGGAAAATAAAAATACAGCTTGTAGGCACAATAGATACCTTTATTTTTCGTTTTCTCATGTACAAATCCACGTTATCCCATGAAGAAATTCAGATCTAAAAATGTGTACCTTTTCTTTTCTGCACTTGTAGCTTTTATGGTGCATTTACCTTTTGCTTTCTCTGGAACAAGAGCACATTTTACCAATAATAATTTTCGTAGTTCAATCGTTACGCCTGTCATTAATAAAAAAGAGAGTTCCCTTAATATTATTTACGATAGTTTAAAATTAAACCTGTGTGGTCTTAGTGAGCACGCTTTTAATTATGCTATAAAAGGCTTTGAATATTTGAAGGCCAAAGGTAAAATTACAAATGAAAATGTAATCTCTATTGTAGATTTTACTAAGCCATCTTCTCAAAAAAGATTATTTGTAATAGATATAAAAAATTGCAAGGTTTTATTTAATACTTACGTGGCACATGGGCAAGGTAGCGGGCAGGCAATGGCAACCGCATTTTCTAACAATGCAGAAAGTTATCAAAGTAGTCTTGGCTTTTACAGTACGGCAAATACTTATATGGGTAAAAATGGCTACTCTATGCATTTAGATGGATTAGAGATTGGTATAAACGACCAAGCCGAAGAGCGTGCAATTGTAATGCATGGTGCACCTTATGTAAGTGAAAGTTTTATTAGTACTAAAGGTTTTTTAGGAAGAAGCTGGGGCTGCCCGGCTGTACCACAGCAACTAAATAAACCTATTATTGATAAAATAAAAAATGGTTCATGCCTTTTTATTTTTAGCGAAAATAACCGATATCTCCAGCATTCAAAAATTTTGAACAGTTAATAATACTATACATTTTTCATCAACATATTTTGATGATTTCAGATAAAATTCCCTTCGTTTTTAGAGGGGATTTTTATTTATATTATCTTAGCAAAAAATTTTAGGAAAATGAATTTACGCAAAATGCTTGCTGGTACTGGTGTGGCCATAGTTACCCCATTTACAAATAGAAAGTTTATAGATTTTACTGCATTGGGCAAATTAATAGATCATATAATTAGTAACGGAGTAAATTATATTGTAACACTGGGTACTACTGGCGAAACGCCTGTGCTATCCGCCGAAGAAAAAAAACAGGTAATACAGTTTACAGAGAAACATATTAACGGGCGTATACCAATAGTAATAGGTATGGGCGGTAATGATACCCAATCGGTAATAAGTGATTTAGCTACTTATCCGCTGGAAGGTGCGATAGCAGTTTTAAGTGCTTCGCCTTATTATAACAAGCCATCTCAGGAAGGTATTTTTCAACATTATAGTGCCATTGCTGCCGCAAGCCCCAAGCCCGTTATTTTATATAATGTACCTGGCCGCACCGGTAGAAATATGGATGTGAAGACTACGCTTCGATTATCTGCTGTGCAAAATATTGGTGGTATAAAAGAAGCGGGTAATGATATACAACAGGTAATACAATTATTAAAAAACAGACCTGATGATTTTTTGGTAACCAGTGGTGATGATGACCTGGTATTGCCAGAAATGGCCTGCGGAATGGATGGTGTAATAAGTGTAGCCGCAAATGCTTTTCCCAAAGCATTTACTACAATGGTAAATTATTGTTTAGCCAATGATTTTCCTGCTGCAGTAAAAATAAATAATCAATTATTGGAGACTTACAGATTGTTGTTTGCAGAAAATAACCCCGCTGGTGTAAAAGCATTTTTATCAGAAATGGGGTTTATAGAAAATGAGATGCGCCTGCCGGTAGTGCCACTTAGCACAGGGTTGCACAAAGAGGTAGTAAATTATCTTTTATCAAACCCGGTAAAATGAGGATAGTATTTTTATTGATAAATTTCTTTTTATATTGTACAAATATTTTTGCACAAGGGGACAGTACTACGCTGGTAGAAAATTACACAACGCAATTTGGAACACATAGCGCAACCGTAAGTATTTTTATGCCTATCAAAAATAAATCTGTTTCCTTTTCTTTATTATATTTCATAACCGGTAATGATAGTTTAACAAAAGAATCAGGGGTGAATAAAGCGTTTAACCAATTTGCCGATAGCAGTCTGCCTTGTGTGCTTGTTAAAATATCTTTTGACGATTCGTCTGCCGCAGCTATGGTTACAAATGAATTTTTTTTTGTGGAAAGCAGGTTGCAGATTGAGAAAAAATATGCAGATCATTTACGGAGAGAAAAAATTATTATCGCCGCTCAAAATCAATGGGCACCAATCGTTTTATCTCAAATAAAATTACCTGCAAATAAAATCATAAAGGCAGGTTTGTTTTTTGATAATATGCTCTATAGTGCGATTAATATTTCTGATACAACCCATACTGCTTTTAAGAATTTACCAGGTAAAATATTTATTTATTTATGGGGTAATAATACGCTGTTAAAAAATGTGAATTCTTTTGCAGATGATATGGCACTATCCTCTTTTTTTATGATGTATAAAGTAGAACAGCAAAATAATGAGATGCCACAAAGTTTAATAAGAGAATTTTATAGCTGGATAATGGCAGATGGTAATAACTATATTATTAAGCCTTAGTAGACTAGTATTTAAAACACACACCTTCCAGCGCCAGTTCTGTATTTTCAAATACGGCTTTTGTTTGGAGCAAAAAATCATCCAGCGCTTCATATTTAGAGGAGAAATGCCCTATAATTAACTTTTTTGCATTTGCCAGTTTTGCAATGGTACCTGCCTGTACGGTAGTGCAGTGAAACCTTGATGCTGCACGTTCTTCGAGATCTTTTAGATAAGTAGTTTCATGATATACAAGGTCGGCATTTTTTATTTTTTCGGCAATGGAGGGGTCAAAAATAGTATCTGCACAATAAGCATATATTTTAGCATTTGATGCTGCCTTGGTTACTTCTTTGTTGGGTATTGTGGTGCCTTTTTTTGTAGTATAATCTTTTCCTTTTTGTAACTCACCATAATAAGCTTCGGGTATTTCAAATGCCTTTGCCTTTAATGCATCTATACTTCGTGGATTCCTTTTTTCTTTAAACAAAAAGCCCCAGCAATCAATACGGTGCTGTACCTTAAATGAACTTATTATCATTCTTTTATCATTGGCAATTTCGCCTTCTGTTGTAAGCGCATGAAAATACAATTGGTATCCAAGCCTTGTATCTGCTGCATCCAGTTGCAATTGTATGATGGGCTGGAGCAGTGCTGGTGCATGAAGGTGCATATCGTGTACACGGCCAAGCAAACTCATACTGGTAAGCAGGCCTATCAATCCAAAATAATGATCGCCATGTAAATGAGAAATAAATATGCGGTTGATGTGATTTCTTTTAACCTTATATTTTGATAGCTGTGATTGTGTACCCTCGCCACAATCTATGAGGTATGCTTCTTCGCCGGCTTGTAAAACTTGTGCAGTTGGGTTGCGTCCAAATGCAGGTATGGCAGAGTTGTTTCCTAAAATGGTGAGTACTGGCAAATTTATTTTTTATTTGAAACTAAGACCGCAAAATATTACAAATGGCTGCATTGAAAAAATTAGATTTCAATAGGAGCACCATAAGCAATCATGTTTAAGGAAGCGTAAATAATGTGGGCTTACTTAAACGATAGACTGTTTATTAAAATAGCAAACAATAAAAAGTGTGTATTAAGTTGCACAATTAATATTCAACAGCGTATTGTGGTTGAGCGGAGCTTCGCCACTAAAGTACAATCGCTGTTGTTTCTTTGCCGGGTAAAATATAATTTTAATCAAAATCGCCCAATAATTCCCGCTCTATTTCCTCCATTTGCACAATATCCCCTGCCTCACTTTCTGTGGGAGTTATATTCATAGTTTCTGTGAGCTCCTCATTGTCAAAAGTATTTTCTACGTCAGTTTTCATTTCACATATAACGAAAGAATGATCTTTTTCATAAAACTTTTGCTGTACTTCGGCCAAAACCCTTGCAGCTTCTACTTCAATTTCTGCAACGTTAATCATGTTTATGATGAGGTGCGGATTAGTTTCACTGGCATATCTGGTAAAGTTTTCAATATCCGCTGTCATATTTGCAGTAATTTTCGCTGCTTCTATGGTTAAAACGGTAAATTTTTCTTTGGTATCTATTTTGACAATCATTGTATGAAATTAAAAAGTAAATGTAAAATAATATAAATTCTGAGATCAAAAGATGTTTGATTTTGTTGTTTAAAAAATTATAGCTCTGCAATCAATAAATGTCTGCAAAATTCGTTTTAAATAATATTGTACACATTTCAACATTCTCATTTCTTTATCAATTTACGCACTTCTTTTTTCGGTAATTTTATATCAATAAAAAAATAACAGCATGGATAATAATTTTTCTACCAGGGTAAAAGAAATAATTTCTTACAGCAGGGAAGAAGCACTAAGGCTGGGAAATGATTTTATAGGTACAGAGCACCTGGTGCTTGGTCTTATAAGAGATGGAGAAAATACAGCAGTAAAAATTTTGAAATCGCTACATGTAGATGTATATGAATTGCGCAAAGAAATTGAACTGGCTGTAAAAGATAAAACAGGAAAAAATATAGCAAACATAAATTCGCTGCCACTTACAAAGCAGGCGGAAAAAGTTATTCGTATTACTGTTTTAGAAGCAAAAACATTAAAGAGTGCATTTGTGGAAAGTGAGCATCTTATGCTTTCCATCTTAAAAAACAAAGAAAATATTGCCACACAAATTATTAACCAGTTTGATGTAGATTATGATATTTTTAGAACAGAACTTGGCTTTGTGGCCAGCGAGCAGCCACGTGCAGAGTTTAATGAAGAGGATGAATTTGACGATGACAGTAAGAAATACGGTGCACAAAAACCACAAAAACCCGGTGCCGCAAATTTGCCCAAAACAAAAACGCCGGTGTTGGATAATTTTGGCAGGGACATAACAAGACTTGCAGAAAATGGTACGCTGGATCCTATTGTAGGGCGGGAGAATGAGATTGAAAGAGTATCGCAAATTTTGAGCAGGCGAAAGAAAAATAATCCGATACTTATTGGTGAGCCGGGCGTAGGTAAGACAGCTATTGTAGAGGGGCTTGCGCTCCGTATTGTACAGCGTAAAGTAAGCCGGATACTCTTTGATAAGCGGGTAGTGAGTTTAGATCTTGCAGCATTGGTGGCGGGTACAAAATACCGGGGTCAGTTTGAAGAGCGCATGAAGGCTATTATGAATGAGCTGGAAAAAAACAGGGATGTTATTTTGTTTATTGATGAAATACACACTATTGTAGGTGCAGGAGGAGCAAGCGGTTCGCTGGATGCAAGTAATATTTTTAAACCGGCACTTGCTAGAGGAGAACTGCAATGTATAGGAGCCTCTACATTAGATGAGTACCGTATGCATATAGAAAAAGATGGTGCGCTGGATCGCAGGTTTCAAAAAGTATTAGTAGAGCAGCCAAGTGTGGAAGAAGCCATAGAAATATTAACTAACATTAAAAGCAAGTACGAAGATTACCACAATGTAACGTATAGTGCAGAAGCTATTGAGGCTTGTGTAAAGTTAAGCGACAGGTACATGACAGATCGTTTATTGCCCGATAAAGCTATAGACGTATTAGATGAGGTGGGTGCAAGAAAACACATAAAAAATATTAATGTACCCGAAGATGTTATAGAACTGGAAAAAAAGATTGAGGACATAAAACTGGAAAAAAATAAGGTAGTAAAAAGCCAGAAATTTGAAGAGGCTGCATCTCTTAGAGATTCAGAAAAACGCCTGCAGGATGAGTTGGAAAAAGCAAAAGCAGATTGGGAAGAAGAAAGTAAGAACAAACGTTTTCCTATAGAGGAAGAAGACATTGCAGAAGTAATACACATGATGACGGGCATTCCGGTAAAGCGTATGGTGCAGGCAGAAACAGACAAACTTCGCAAAATGGGAGATGATTTAAAAGGTGCAGTTGTAGGGCAGGAAAACGCCATAGGAAAAGTTGTAAAAGCTATACAAAGAAACAGGGTAGGGCTTAAAGATCCAAAAAAGCCCATTGGTACATTTATTTTTCTTGGTCCTACGGGTGTAGGAAAAACAGAACTTGCCCGTACACTTGCTCGCCAGATGTTTGATAGTGAAGATGCACTTATACGAATTGATATGAGTGAGTACATGGAGAAGTTTACCGTAAGCCGGTTAATTGGAGCGCCTCCAGGATATGTAGGCTATGAAGAAGGCGGACAACTTACAGAACGTGTGCGCAGAAAACCTTACAGCGTTATTTTATTAGATGAAATAGAGAAAGCACACCCGGATATTTATAACATATTATTGCAGGTGCTGGATGACGGACAACTTACAGATGGCCTTGGAAGAAAAGTAGATTTTAAAAATACCATGATCATTATGACTTCTAATATTGGTGTGCGACAGTTAAAAGATTTTGGTGAGGGTGTAGGTTTTGCTACCGCTACCAGGATGGAGCAATCCGAAGAAAATAATAAAGCGGTAATTGAGAAGGCATTGAAAAAAACATTTAGCCCGGAGTTTTTAAACAGGATAGATGACGTAGTTATTTTTAATGCACTTTCTAAAGATGATATTTTTGAGATTATTGATATCTTAATGAAAGGGGTAATGGCTCGTTTAAATAATCTTGGTTTTAGCATGGAATTATCTCCTGAGGCAAAAGCATTTGTAGCTGATAAGGGTTACGATAGCCAGTTTGGTGCAAGACCATTGCATAGAGCCATTCAAAAGTACCTAGAAGACCCGCTTGCAGAGGAGATATTAAATATGAATATTAAAGCAGGAGATGCTGTAGTTGCGGAACTTGATGCAGACGCACAAAAAATAAACTTCAGGCAAAAAGAGAAAGAACCAGAAAAAAAGAAGGAATCACCATCGGAAGCTTAAAATTTTTTATAGAATAATTAATTTAAGCCGCATCGGCTGTAAGCTCTTTGAATGTCTGTGTTTTCATTTTAACCACTCTTAGCATAATCGCTTTGAAAATTCCTTGTTCAGTATTTCTGCGGTTAGTCCTGAAGCAATATTCATCAA
>JANXXM010000055.1 GCA_025350645.1 Ferruginibacter sp. | reverse complement strand
AAATCCTTTGCAGGGTTTAGATCTAGGGTTTTAGCAAAGGTGACCGGGTTGACAGTTTTACAGTTTTTAAACAAATTTATTTACAACAAACCAGTAGGCAGAGTAAAGCATACACTTGCTGATTAACTCCGCCAACGGGTTTATTTCAGGTTATTTTAAAGAGTATTAAAATACTATTACGGTATTAATTTTTTACAAATTTAAGTGAGGCAGAATTCATACAATACCTTAATCCTGTAGGTTTTGGCCCATCTTCAAATACATGACCCAAATGAGCACCACAGCGGCTGCAATTTACTTCTGTACGGCTCATACCAATAGAATTATCTGTAATTTCTTCTACATTTTTTTTATTTACCGCCTGGTAAAAACTAGGCCAGCCCGTGCCGCTTTCAAATTTTGTTGTGCTGCTAAATAATGGAAGGTCGCAGCAAATACAGTTGTACATTCCCGCTGCATGATTATCCCATGTGTTACCGGTGTAGGGTCTTTCGGTTCCTTTTTTTCTTGTAACATCAAATTGTAATGCAGTAAGTTGCTTACGCCACTCTACATCACTTTTATTTACTGTGTATGAGGATGCTGCTGGCTTTGATGCCGTTTTCGAAGTTTTTTGTGCGTTGCATCCAAAGCCAAAGGCCACCATTAAAACTACTACTGTTATATTTTTCATTTTATTTTTTTTTTGTAATTAACGTCTTTAAAAGACAATAAGTTTTATTTTTGTATAAGTTTAACTTTCAATTTTTATAAACATTATGGGAATATTAAAACAAATAGGTCAGTATTTATATCTTGTAAAAAAAGACCCTAACGATAAATCTACCCAATGGATGAAATACATGCATGGGATAAACAGGTTATCTATTTTTCTTTTTCTATTTGCAATGATAATACTTGCTATCAAATTACTCAGGCATTAGCCCTGCACAAAATTATAAATAATTATAGCTGCATTATATGATGCATTGCCACCTGTAGTCAACAGGCTTTCCAGTGTATTATAATCATTTTTAATTTGCTGTTGATAATGGGTGTCGTCTAATATAGCTGTAAGTTCCGATACCAAATTATTTACATTCAGCTCATCCTGTATCAATTCTTTTACCACTGCTTTACCCATAATAAGGTTTACCAATCCTATAAACTTTATTTTTATGAGCCTTTTTGCAATTTCGTAAGATATTTTGCCCCCTTTGTAGCAAATAATTTGGGGTACTTTAAATAAAGCCGTTTCCAGCGTGGCAGTGCCGCTTGTAACAAGGGCAGCTTCAGCAGCCATCAACAAACTATAGGTGTTGTTGGCCATAGTATTAGCATGTACAAAATTTTTTAAAATATCGTTGTAAAAAGAAGAAGGCAAGCCGGGCGCCATAGCAGTTACAAATTTATATTGAGGAAAGTAAGCTGCTACCTGCATCATTATTGGCAGTTTTATTAAAATTTCCTGCCTGCGGCTGCCTGGCAATAATGCAATAATTTTTTCTTTTTTAATAGCAGGATGCCCAGCTTTAAAATTTGCTATTACACCTGCAAGTGGATGCCCTACATACGTTACATTAAAATTATGTTTAGCATAAAATTCTTTTTCAAAAGGCAGTATCACCAGCATTTTATCTACATCTCTTTTTATGGCTTTAATACGACTTTCTTTCCATGCCCATAATTGTGGAGATATGTACCACACCACTTTTATTTTTTGTAGATGAGCCCATTTGGCAATGCGCATATTAAAACCAGGATAGTCTACCAGCACAAGCACATCTGGTTTAAAATAATGGATATCTTTTTTACAAAAACGGATATTCTTTAAAATTGCAGGCAGGTTTTTTATAACTTCCGCAAAGCCCATAAAAGCAAGATCGCTATAATGCTTTACCAGGCGGGCACCGGCTGCCTCCATTTTATCCCCACCCCAGCACTGAATATTTGCCTCAATATCCAGTAATTTAAGTTCTTTTATAAGGTTACTGCCATGCAAATCTCCACTGGCTTCCCCGGCAATAATATAATACTTCATTGGCTGTAATTGACTTGCAAATTAGCGATTTTGATGCGGTTAATTTTTGTAAGCTAATTTGCTATTACAAAATCAAAATATACTTTTCTCTAAGAAATATAAATTGTTGATAACTCTATCATCTTGCAGGCTTCACTTTCAAATAACCCGCAATCTTATTCTAAAAAAGCTACATTTGTGTTCCAAACTTAACCTTGCGTATGATGCGTAACCTGTACCACATTTTTTTTATTGCGGCTATATTTATGTGTTGCTTATTTTCTTGCAGGCATAAAAATAAAATTATTAAAAAAGATATTGTTACCAACCCTGCTGATATGAATGAGAGGGTAAAAGAGAATATTGCTGCAGTTATTGATCATGCCATACTGCATAAAAATACTACCACAGATTCTGTACAACTTCCTTTTATCACTATTATAAAAAAATACTACACTGCAGATAAAACTCCGGTGTGGAGCAGTAAAGAAAAATGGAATGCTGTAGCTGATTCCTTTTTAATTTTTTTACAGGATGCAGCTTATAATGGGCTTTACAGCAATGACTACCAATTTGCAAAACTGCAGAAAATAAAAAATACATTAACTGTAGATTCTGTAAAAAGAACGGATGCCCTGTTATGGGCTAATGCAGAGGTGGCTTTTACCAATAGTTTTATGGCAGTGCTGCAAGATCTTAAACAAGGCCGTATGCAGCCAGATAGTACAACCTATAAAAACGATACTGTTTTTCATAAAAAGTTTTTTGCAGCAACGCTGGATAAATT
>JANXXM010000051.1 GCA_025350645.1 Ferruginibacter sp. | reverse complement strand
GTTTGTGTAAATATGCCCGGCAGTTGCTACGGCAGTATTTCACCATTAGATTCCAATACTGCATCAGATAAAATTTTTTATCATGATTTTCCTTTTCTTACTATTAAGGATATGGTAGCAATGTACAAGCATTTAAAAGATTATTTAGGAATAGCTAATATTCACATTGGCCTTGGCGGATCTATGGGAGGGCAGCAGCTTTTAGAATGGGCAGTTACGGAACCGGCACTGTTTAGTTTTATTATTCCTATCGCAACCAATGCATTTCATTCGCCATGGGCAATAGCTTTTAATGCTACACAAAGGTTGTGTATAGAAATGGATAACACATGGAAAAACAAAATAGAAAATGCTGGTATTGAAGGAATGAAAACTGCCCGGGCAATAGCACTGCTCTCTTATCGTTCTTATGAAACGTACAACAAAAACCAGAGAGACAACAACAATAATACAGTCAATAATTTTAAGAGTGAATCATACCAGCGCTACCAGGGAGAAAAACTGGCGAAAAGATTTAATGCATTCAGTTATTATTTTCTTGGTAAAAGTATGGACAGCCACAATGTAGGCAGGGCAAGAGTTTCCATTGAAAAGGCTTTGTCGCAAATAACCGCAGCTACTTTAGTTATTGGTATAAAAACAGATTTACTTTTCCCCATAAATGAACAGCAATTTTTAGCAGATAATATTAACGGTGCCTCATTACAAATAATAGATTCGCCTTATGGGCACGATGGCTTTTTACTAGAATTTGAACAAATAGAAAAAGCTGTAAAACTATTTTTAGAAAAGAAAATCATTCTGGAAAAGATACCACAATTAAACAATTAAATTTTTATGCAAACTACTACTAATATAAATATAGGCCTGGTTGGTTTTGGTGTAGTAGGCAAAGGCTTGTACGATGTATTGCAGCGCACGCCAGCATTACAGGCTACTGTAAAAAAAATATGTATAAAGCATCTTAATAAAAAAAGAATATTGGATAATTCTATTTTTACCCATCATTTTTATGATTTATTGAAAGATGATACTATAAATGTAATTGTGGAACTTATAGACGATGCAGAGGTAGCTTACCAAATTGTAAAAGCGTCTTTACAAAAAGGTAAAGCCGTTGTAAGTGCAAACAAAAAAATGATTGCAGCACATTTTAAAGAATTAATGGAGTTGCAAAAAACCCACAATGTTGCTTTTTTATATGAAGCATCCTGCTGCGCTGGCATCCCCGTTATTAGGAATTTAGAAGAATATTACGATAATGATTTACTATCCCAAATACGAGGCATCATAAATGGATCTACAAATTTTATTCTTACTAAAATTACAGAGGAAGGCCTTTCATTTAAAGAAGCATTACAACTGGCACAGGCTGCAGGTTTTGCAGAAAGTGACCCTACCCTGGATATTGAAGGCCATGATGCCGCCAATAAATTAACCATACTTGCACCACATGCTTTTGGCACCATTATAAATACTCAAAACATTTTGTATACAGGAATAACTTCTATAAAAAAACAGGATGCTCTTTATGCCAATGAAAAAGGTTGTACTATAAAACTGGTGGCGCATGCAAAAAAAATAAGCCATACAGAACTTGCCGTGCTGATACTGCCACAACTTGTAAAAAAAGAAGATGATTTGTATAATGTAAAAAATGAATTTAATGCCCTGGAGACAGAAAGCTTTTTTGCTGATAAGCATTTTTTTAAAGGTAAGGGTGCCGGTGCATACCCTACAGCAGCGGCAGTATTAAGTGATATTTCTGCCTTGAGGTATGGCTATAAATATGAGTATAAAAAAATGAAAATTACAACACAGCTAAATGTGGGCAATAATTATTTTGTACAGGTTATTGTAAGTGCAGATGATGTAACGAAAATTAAGGAATCGTCTTTCTTAAAAATAGAAGAGTGGCATAGCGAAAATAATTATGTAAGAATAAGAGGAACAATAAGCGCACTACACTTAAAAGAAAATGAGTGGTGGAAAAAAGAAGGGGTTTCCCTTTTATTAAATGTAAAGGCTTTTGATGTAGCAGCATCTAAAAAAATTAAACAGGGAGAATTTAATAATAATCTGCTAAATGTTACTAATACCAATTAATATCTCTTCCAATTTACATAATAATACATGCTACTTTAAAGAGGATAAAAAATTACAGGCAAAATTTATATTGTATTATTCGAACTGCTAAAAACTTAAATTATAAACTTTTAATAACCTGTATTAAATAATCATAAAATTTGCAGCAACATTTAATACTGTAGTTTTTTATTGGTCGTGTATATTTTTCCTCATTAAAAACAGCAATTTCTAATTTATGCATATAGAAAATTATTGGCTTGGATGTTGAACCATTATTCAATAATTATAAAACATTTAAAACAATAATCATGGCAACAAATGAAAAACTCGTAGAAGTATTAAATGATCTTATTGAAATAAATAATGATCGTATAACAGGGTATGAAAAAGCTGTAGAGGAAACAAAAGATATTGATGTGGATTTAAAAGCGATATTCAGCAAGATGGCGGATGAAAGCAGAAAATATAAAACTGAATTAACATCAGAAGTATCCCGCCTTGGTGGCGAACCAGCAGAAGGAACCACTAACCTTGGTAAAATTTACAGGGTTTGGATGGATGTAAAAGCAACATTTACGGGTAAAGACCGTCAGTCTGTTTTGGAAGCCTGCGAGTTTGGCGAAGATGCTGCACAAAAAGCTTATACAGATGCACTGGCATCTGATGCAGAAATAGATGCAAACACAAGACAATTAATAACAGACCAGCAAGGGTCGCTAAAAACATCTCATGATATCATAAAAAAATATACAGATATGCATAAGGCTGCAAATGCTTAACATTGAAAGTATTTTATTAAAATGACCATTACCTTTACCAGGAATGGTCATTTTAATATTAAAGAATTTGTTATGCTACCTATAAATAAAAAAGATAAAACACTTATCTGCATTTATATTTTTATAGCTGCTGCTGCGTTGTTTTTTACTTGGTATCAAAATATTTTATTTATGAAAACAAATGTTGGCGGTGCTGCAGATTTCATAAAAGGTATGTATGCAAATCATGCAGCAGCCTCTATTGCAAATGATATTCTTTTTTTAGGAGTTGCTATAAACATATTTATGATCATAGAAGCAAAACGGTTGGGAATAAAATATGTTTGGCTATATATTTTACTTTCCTTTATAGTTGCTATAAGCGTTACTGTTCCTGTTTTTTTTGCAATAAGGCAAATCAATATATGCCGCAGTAACATTAAAAAATAATAAATCCATTAGAAAGATTTCTTACTTTTTCAATAACAATTCATATTTTCTATCCATTGTTTTACAGTCAATTTTTGGCAAGTGCTTCAATAAGTTTAAAAGGAATATTTGTGGTTTTTTTAAACCTTATACAACTTTTACCCATATCTGGTTTGCCTATATTTAGTTTTGAATATGCTTCTTTAAACCAATGAAGTAATTTATCATCTGCAAACATACCCATGTGGTACAAAGCAATAAAATTTTTTTGTGAGGCAATATTGATGAAACCCAGCGGCAAAGATGGTTTACAATGATAGCCTTTGGGATAAAGCTTATGTGGAACTACAAATGCAGGCATGCCATAGTTAATCATTTCTTCAAAACCATCTGGCAAATTTTCTTTAATAGCTATACGCAATTTTTGCATGGCTTCTTTTCTCTCCTCTGGCAACTTGTCAAAATAATCATGACAATGTAGTCAAAAATGGTTGGTAAAAACTTTTAAAAAGCATATTGGAAAAGGGTTTCAATTGACTAAATTGAAACCCTTTTCAATTTTATTATTATGATAAAAAAAATCATGCTGGGGCTGCGGAAGTAATGATGT
>JANXXM010000050.1 GCA_025350645.1 Ferruginibacter sp. | reverse complement strand
TGCATTCTCCCGCTATTCTTGCAAAAAAATATGTACAATATTATCTTACTGCATGTAACGGCAGCGGGCATGGCGTGCATTCGCCTTTTGTATTTGAGTTTATAAAATTTGTGCTTAACGATAAAAAAAATTACGGCTGTTACCAAACCATAGAGCAGGTAAGAAAAGAATTATTAAATAATAAAACTGAAATAGTAGTAGAAGATTTTGGTGCAGGTTCTTCCATTATCAACACAAAAAAAAGGAAGATTAATGCCATTGCAGCTTCCTCCTTAAAACCAAAAAAATACAGCAGGCTTTTGTTCAGGATCGTTCAATATTATAATTGTAATCATGTGCTGGAGCTCGGTACATCGCTGGGCATTACTACCGCTTATATGGCCAGTGCTAATAATAACCCTGTTGTAACCAGCATGGAAGGTTCAATAAAAATAGCCAACGTTGCCAGGCAAAACTTTAATGAACTTTGCTTAAAAAATATACGCATCATTACCGGAAATTTTGATGAAACATTACCCTCTTTTTTACTTGGAAATGCAAAAACAGACCTGGCTTTTTTGGATGGCAACCACCGCAAAGTGCCTACCATCATATACTTTGAGCAAATACTTACCACAGCACATAACGATACTATTTTTATTTTTGATGATATTTACTGGAGTACAGAAATGGAAGAAGCATGGAAGGTTATACAACAACATCCGGCTGTTACGCTTACTATAGATCTTTTTTTTATAGGCATTGTTTTTCTGCGAAAAGAGTTTAAAGTTAAACAGCATTTTAGCATAAGATTTTAATTTTAGTTATCTTACAAATAATACCATAATATATGATTATTGGAGTTCTAAAAGAACCACTCCCCGAAACAAGGGTTTCCTTATTGCCAGAGCATATAACTGCATTAGCCAAACAACAGGTAAGTGTATGTGTAGAAACAAATGCTGGCCTTAGTGCTTATGCAACAGATGAAAAATATACCGCAGCAGGAGCAACCGTTGCTACAAGAAATGAAGTGCTGCAAAAAGCTGATATTATTTTATCTATAGAACTACTTAATGCTGCTGATATAGAACACTGCCAGGCAAAAGTATTGTTCGGTTTTTACCAGCCTTTATTTAATGCCGCACTCATAAAAAGCTGGAGCAGCAAAGGTTTTAGCGTATTTAGTATTGATATGCTGCCTCGCACTACCCGTGCACAAAGTATGGATGTGCTGAGCAGCCAGGCTAATATTGCAGGGTACAAAGCGGTACTGTATGCGGCAAATATTTTTCCAAAATATTTACCCATGTTTATGACTGCGGCGGGGAGTATACCCCCTGCAAAACTACTTATATTAGGTGCAGGTGTTGCAGGATTGCAAGCCATAGCTACTGCAAAAAGATTGGGTGCTGTAGTAGAAGTTTTTGATACACGACCCGCAGTAAAAGAAGAAGTGATGAGCCTGGGTGCAAAGTTTGTAGAAGTAGAAGGCGCAGCAGATGCAGCTAAAGCTGGCGGCTATGCAGTAGAGCAATCTGCAGAATTTATGGATCGGCAAAAAGCCCGCATTGCAGAGAGTGTAGCCAAGAGCGATATTATTATTTGTACTGCTCAAATACCTGGGAAAACCGCCCCCGTATTAATTACCGAACCCATGCTGCACAGTATGAAAAGCGGTGCTGTTATCATTGACCTTGCTGCATCTACAGGGGGCAATACTGCACTTACCAAAAATGATGAAACAATACATATCAATGGGGTAACTATTGTAGGTAACTCCCGCCTGCCGGGTACTATGCCCAGCGATGCCAGCAAATTATATGGTAAAAATATTTTAAATTTTCTACAGCTCCTCATTAGCAAAGAAGGTAATTTATTTTTAAACTTTGATGATGACCTGGTAAAGGGAACATGCGTGGCACATGCCGGAGAAATTACTAACGAAAGAGTAGCAGCATTACTCACTTAAACAAAAAATTATGGAAAATATTTTAGCTTTTTTTTCTGCAAATCAACAAATCATTTACATCGTTATTTTAATGATTTTTTTGGGTATAGAAGTTATTGGCAGAGTGCCGAGTGTGCTTCATACGCCGTTAATGAGCGGCGCCAATGCCATACATGGTGTGGTTATTATTGGTGCACTCATTGTAATGGGCGAGGCGGATCCTGCCAATTATACCGCTTTGGTTTTAGGTTTTTTTGCGGTAGTGTTGGGTACCCTTAATGTAGTAGGTGGCTTTGTGGTAACAGACAGAATGCTGGAAATGTTTAAGAATAAGAAAGTGTAACATCTTTAACACAAAGTATAATACCTCAAATAAAAAAAGCACCTTAAGATAAAATATAAGCGTGCTAATTTGAAAATAAATTTAAATTTAAAACCTTGCTCTAAAATCTACGGATCTATCTCCATAGTCGCTTCAGATGGAGTACAATCTTTTTTTTCTGCTGTTGCTCCTGTATCACATTTGTAACTCGTAATGGTGCCGCCAGATCCATAAATACCTACACAAACACCAGTACAAGAACCACCACCTTGTGGGCAGCCTGCATTTGTGGGGATGATTGCAGCAACAACAGCAAAAACGGAGAGCAAAAAAATGGACGTAATTTTTTTCATAATTTTTCTTTTTAATTAAACAATCATTTTAACAAAAAGTAAGTTAGAACGATTTATACTTACTAAAAATTACTATTTGAAATAAAATATGTCAATTTTAAATAAAATTATTAACTACTATAAACGTTGTAACTCTCCTGAAATTTCAGTGGTTTTTTTTGCTGCAATTTTATAAAACTTTATATCAGAAAATCTGTAGGCAAATCTTACTTTAAAAAGTCGATAAGGTTCTATAGTACTTGTAAAAACTTCAAATTCATCTGCTTTGGTAAAGTTCAATCTATTTCTATTTTTTAAGAAAAATTGATCTGCTATTAAAGTAATTGCAAGTTTTTTATTAAAAATTTGATTAGCATATGACAGTCCGTACATCCTTGTACCTTGTGTGTAGCCTTGGCCATTAGTAGGGTTTGCACTATAAAATAATCTAAATGATACTGTCCCCTTATTTTCTCCAACTTCAAATCGTATATCTGATTGGTTATAAAAAGTAATTCTGTTATACGAAGTATTAAATTGTAAGTTCAATTAATAAGTGCAACAAATAGGTTTCATCTTCTTTTGAGGGGTACCCCTCAAAAGAAGATGAAACTGAAAAGCGAAATTTGTGTTGCATGACAAAAAACTATTTCCAGCTCACCTTTGCACAAAGGTATCAAATTGAGGCCTTAAAAACAGCCGGTTTAAAGCAAAATGAAATTGCAAAAACTATCGGAGTCAGTGAGAGTACTATCAGTAGAGAACTAAAAAGAAATGTTCCAAAACGAGGAACTGGAGCAAAATTATATGTTGCCCATAAAGCTCAGGCAAAAACTGATAACAGGCACAAAATAAAACCAAAGAGGACTTTATTTACAGCAGAATTAAAAGCAACAGTTTATACAAAAATGACTGTTGATAAGTGGAGCCCGGAACTTATAAGTGCACAATGGAAAAAGGAAAATAAGCAAGCTGTAAGCTATGAAACCATTTATAAATTTGTATGGAAAAGTAAATTTGGTAATAAAAAAAAGGATGAAAAATTTAAGCCTTTATACAAATACTTAAAGCATGGTAAAAGGCGGCGCAAGCGTGGTAATTACAAGGATAGCAGAGGTATGATACCCAATAGAGTATCAATAGAAAAAAGGTCTTCTTTAGTTGAAAGAAGAAAAAGATTAGGGGATATAGAAGTAGATTTAATTATTGGAAAAAATCATAAAAGCGGCTTGCTCGTCACTTTAGATAGAGCATCAATGATAACAACTATAGATAAAATAAGTTCTAAAAAGCCGAAGCATATAAAAAGGTTGATTTTAAAAAGAATGAAAAATAATAAGCACCTCAAAACAATGACTTTTGATAATGATCAGGCTTTCAGTTTACATCAGGAAATTGCAGACGAACTTAATGTAAAAACATTTTTTACAAGGCCATATACTTCTCAAGATAAGGGAAGCATTGAAAACAGAAATGGTGTAATCAGAAGATTTTATCCGAAGAAAACAGACTTTAATAATGTGACAGCTAGTGACATAAAAAAAGTTGAAAAAATGATTAATAACAGACCCGTTAGAAAGTTTAATTACAAAACTCCTATTGAGGTATATTTACTAAAAGCAAAAGTTGCACTTATTGCTTGAACACAGCTTTATTTAATTAGTAAAATTTAAAAGTATTTCTCCTGTTGTTTTAATATTCCACTCACCCCCATTAAAAACTTTCTTTACATTTAATAAAACTTTTGTACATGCCCCAAAATGAACAATTTATTATACTGGAAAACAAAAATGCTGCTACAGTTTTGGCTACCGCTTTCGAAACTTTTAAAACACTGGGCTGGTCCGTATTATTTACGGGCGATAATAAACTACTGGGTACCACGCCAAAAAACTGGAAAACAAAAGGACAACAAATTTTAATAACCGCTTTGGACAATGAACTAAAAGTACAAAGCGAAATGGTAAACGGCGAAGCGCTGGATATTGCCGGGGTAAATAAAAAAAATGTAACCTCATTTTTTGCCGCTTACCGTAGTATAGAAAATAATATAACCCACCACACTGTAGATACCAATAACGCCGCAATACATGCTTTGCAAACACAAACAGAAATTGCTGTGGTACAGGAACAAAAAGAAGCGGCAGAAATTGATGCTGCCATGAATCTTTCGGATAGTAATTTATATGCCACTTATACCATCATTGGTATAAATGTACTGGTGTTTATTTTTATGGCATTAAATGGCGCAGGCATTATGCAGCCCAATGCACTGGTGCATATAAAATGGGGAAGCAATTTTACGGCATTAACTTTATCCGGCGACTGGTGGCGGCTGCTAAGTAATATTTTAATCCATTTCGGGCTCATCCATATTGTGATGAATATGTATGCACTGTATTCTATAGGCATGTACCTGGAACCACTATTGGGTAAAATAAAATATATTACTGCTTACCTGTGTACCGGTGTGCTTGCAAGTCTGGTAAGCCTTTGGTGGCATAAGGAGGGCGTAAACAGTGCGGGTGCATCTGGCGCAATATTCGGTATGTACGGGTTATTTTTAGCATTGCTTACTACAGATATAATACCCAAAAAATTGCGCACAACGCTGCTGCCGAGCATAGGAATATTTGTATTGTATAACCTTGCGTATGGCATGAAGGGCGGTATAGACAATGCTGCACATACTGGCGGGCTTGTAAGTGGTTTTGCAATAGGTTATATATTTGTACTGATGCTTAAAGCCGTCAAAAAAGAACAGCAAATAAAATGGGCTTTGCCATTAATAATAATTGCCACTGCAGGTATTGCTTATTTATATCTTGATACGCATAAAGCATCTATTACAGAGCGGGAAAAAATAATGAACGAACTGGGAGAAAGTAATTTTAAAGATGCAGAAAAGTTTAATAAAAAATTTGATGAATTTATAGAAAAGCAGAAACAGGCACTGGCAATTATGGATGATACCATTGCAACACCAGCGGCTTTAAAAATAAAATTACAGAAAACATCGGCACCATTATGGAAACAAAATGAAACGATAGCAAAAGAGCTGCAGCAAATGCAGGTGAGCCCGGCACAACACAAAAAAGCAGATGCTGTACTGGCTTATATTTTATTGCGGAAAGAAGAGTTGGGCATTGCATTGCGGGTGCTGGATAATGAACCCGGTGCCAGTGAAAAACTACAGCAGGTAAGATTACAAATACAGGAAACAATGAATGAAATTAAATAAACCTTTTAATTTTTAGCCCAAAAAATTCTCTTTACTACAATGAACATGCCCAGCAAAAAATACCTGGATTTTATTTTAAACCCTGCAACCCTGCTTCGTACAAAAAAAGTATTGCAGGTAAACCCAACCGCAGCACCTACCCGTACCGAGCCGGAAAAATCTTTTATAACCGTATTTGATTACAGCAAAGAAAACAGTGTATGCATACAACTGGATAATATAGAAGAAGCATATTCCTATCTAACAACGCCCACTACCACCTGGATAAATATTGATGGACTTCGAAAAGAGGATGTAGAAAAAATATGCGAGCATTTTGCGATACACCCATTGCTGGCAGAAGATATTTTAAGCATTGGCCAGCGACCGAAAATGGATGAAATAAATGGCCCTTTGTTTTGCCTGCTATACATGCTTTCCTTTAACAATAAAACGGCAGAGGTAGAAACGGAGCAGATGAGTATTATATTAGGAAAAAACTTTGTGATTACTTTTCAGGAAGAAGCGGATAAAGATCCCTTTAACCCCCTCCGCGATAAATTAAAAATGCAGGGCAGCAAAGTAAGACAAAACGATGCTGACTTTCTTTTTTATACGCTTATAGATTATATAGTGGATCATTATTTTATTGTGATGGAAAAGATGGGCGAAAAAATAGAATTGCTGGAAGAAGAAATTATAAAAAAAGCCGACAACCGCAGCCTCGTAAAAATAAATATGCTGCGTAAAGAAATGATTGTACTTAAACGTAGCATAGCACCGGTAAGAGAACTGGTAGGCGGGCTTATGCGCAGCGATAGCGATTTGATACATGAAGTAACAGAAAAATATTTTAAAGATGTGTACGATCATATTATACAGGCGTACGATCTTTCTGAAAACTACCGGGATATGATAATGAGCCTGCAGGATTTGTACATGAGCAATGTAAACCTGCGCATGAATGAAGTAATGAAAGTAATGGCGGTGGTTACCTGCCTACTGGCACCGGCAACGGTTATTGGTGGTATTTTTGGGATGAATTTTGAAAGAATACCGTTGCTGCATAACCAATGGGGGTTCTTTATATCTGTAGGGCTCATGCTTTTTATACCATTGGTAATGCTGCGTTTTTTTAGAAAACGTGGCTGGTTTTAAAAAACTATTTTGCTATGGTAAGTACATTGTTTTTCCAGTCGCTAAGGCGCAATACATAAAAATTATGTGCTGGTTTCTGGCTGCGTAAAACAGGTATAATGGCAACGGTATCTATGCTGCTATAATAATTTTTATACACTTCTTTTGCGTCATAATTTTCATCGCTGTGTATAATGCAGTAAGCATTTGCCATATTGCATAAAGTGCTGCGCACACCATTAAGCCATGCATAATGATGTATTTCGTTAATGGAACCAAGGCCTATCATTTTTATGGAGAGCGGGCGGCAAAAATAATATTCTTCGTGGGCACCCCACCAGTTATTACATACTAAAGGAGTTCCTTTTTTAACGGTACCATTGCTTACTTCTTTTGTATAAATATTTTTAAATTCCTCGCCGGCTTTTTTCCAGCCATAACTGTCCAGCGTTATATCTCCCTGACCCAAATTTTTTTGCGCCCTGCTTCCCATATTTGCAGGGTAAAAATTTACCAGTAATAAACATGCGGTAAGTCCTGCCAAATATATACCTATGCTCATTTTTATGGCAGCAGGAAAAATAATATTGCTTTTTACACCAGCCAGCCACACAGCAGCTATAGGTATGAGCGCAACAAAAGCCGGGCCGCTCCAGTGAGGTAGTGTGGTTCTAAAAAATGCCATAAAAAGAATAAGCAAAATAAAAGGGATAGCAATAAAATTAAACAACACAAGTGGTGGATGGACTTGCTTTTTGCGGGCCAGTAAAAATAAGCCAGCAATAGAGAGTATAACATTTATGGGATTATTGATAACCAACTGACCGGCAAAAGCTTCAAACAAATTATACCAATTGCTGTGATGCCCGGCAAGCACTACTCTTTCGCTATGAAAACGATACGTCATAAAATCATACCTGATATTCCATATAAGAATGGGCGATGCAATTATAAAAGTAATTAAAACTGCAGCATATAATTTTGGGTTGATGAGCCAGCTTCTATTTTTAAACAGCACATAAAGCCCGAAGCCAGTCCATAAAAAAACGCCATGTATTTTGCTCATTATGCAAAAGCCTGCAGCAGCGCCAAACAGCAGCCAGTATTTCCACTTTGTTTCGTCTTTTAAAATTGCGGTAAGCATCCACAATGCAAAAGTATAAAACAGCATTTGAGGCGCATCTGGCATAAGAAAAATACCTGCGGTAATGCCTGCATAAAAGGAAGAGCTGTACAGGCATGCGGCAAACCACCCGGCCCTGCTATCTTTTATAAGTGCTACGGTTTTGTATATGCAAAATGCAGCCAGCGCACTAGCCAGCACACTGCCGAGTCTTAAAAAAATAATCTTATTCTGCAGTAACAAATTGAATGAAAAAATTCTACCCCAAAGCGCCACCATCGGTGGATGATCAAAATAATTCCATTGCAGTTGCTGCGTATACAGCCAGTAATAAGATTCATCATTACCCAGCTCTAAAAAATAGGAGGCAATAATTTTTACCAGTGCAAAAAAAAGTATAAGCGCAATAAAATATTTTTTAAAAGAGGCAGGCTTCACTATATTTTTCTTTTAGTAATTGCTATGTATTGTTTGGTTGCAACATAATCTTATAAAAAGTTTATTTACCTGTTAAGAAGTTGTTTAAGTTAATTATTTTTATTTCTCTGGCTAAAGCCGCCTCCTCAAATTTTACTATCATACTTTTAAAGGCATGGTAATAAAGAGAAAATACATGTTGTTTTAGCAAAACTGTGTTTAATTAGAAATAACCTAAACAGTATTTGAATAGCAAACTATTTACGTAAAAGTAAAGAGAAGGTTTACAAAATAATTCCAGAAAAAAACAATAAGGATAACCAGCAATTTCAATACATAAAAATTAGTTTTTAGCTGGCTTACGAAAAACTGCAAACAAAAAAAATTAATTAATAATCCTGCAAGCGACACCAATATGAATTTAAAAAAATAACTACTGGTATTTCCGGTTATATTTTGGAAAGTCCAGATACTGTTTAAAAAAAAATTATTAACCACCGCCAAAATAAATCCTGATGCATTTGCAAGAAATTTATTGATTTTTATTTTTTCTTTTAAAAGCCAAGTTGTAGCAAAATCTACACACATACCTGCCATGCCCACTATGCCAAATTTAATGATACGATCATCTACTATAAAATTCATCTGCGGATTTTAAAAACTATTTAAAAAATGTGATACTGCGTAATAATTTTCATAAATAAATAATCAAATGTGCTGCCAAACATAACGGGATTTTATTGAAAAAAATCTCTTTTAAAATGAACAAATATTTATGTTTTGCTTTAAATAGGATAAATGCCAAAAATCTTTTCTTCGTCATTTACAAAAAACAAACAACCCACACCAAAAAAAAGTACAGTTCGCTCCGTTGGGGTTACTCCATACAAGCAGGATAAATAATTTTACAAAAAAACCAACATGAAAATTTTACAGAAAATCAACAAAACATTTATGGCAGTGGCTCTGGGAGCTTTAATCATTAGCAGTGCATCATCCTGCGGAAAAAATGATGATCCTATTCCCGTTGTACCCGACCCGCCAAAAAACATTGCACAGATTGTAGCCTCTACTCCAGCTTTTTCTTTACTGAATGAAGCTATTGTAAAAGCAAATTTAACCGCTGCGCTTTCTACAGGTACGCTTACCGTTTTTGCGCCGGATAATGATGCTTTTGCTGCATCTGGCATTACGAGTGCAACAATAACTTCTCTTACAGCCGCACAGCTTACAGATATTTTAACCTACCATGTAGTGGGAGCAAAAGTAGTGGCAGCCAATGTACCGGCGAGCGATACCGTAAAAAGCCTGCAAGGAAAAAATCTTTATGCATCTAAAAATGCCAATGGTGTATTTGTAAATGGCAGCAAAGTAAAAACGGCTGATGTAAGTGCTGCAAATGGTGTGATACACGTTATTTCTTCGGTGCTTACGCCTCCTACAAAAACGATTGCAGAGTTAGCAACAGCTACTCCAAGCCTTTCATTGCTGCTAAAAGCCGTAAGCATAGCAGGACTTGTACCGGCGGTAAGCGGAGCGGCAAAATACACCGTTTTTGCGCCTAATAATGCAGCATTTATAGCAGCAGGGTTTCCTACAAATGCATCTTTAGATGCAGCACCTGTAGCTGCTGTTACAGATATTGTGAAGGCACATGTGTTGAATACGAATGTATTTGCAAGCGACCTTATAGCAGGCGCAGTAGTACCAACCATTAAAACAGGAACTACACTTACACTAGGCACACCACCTACTAATGTAAAGATTACAGGCAGCGCACAACCAAACTCTGCGGTAATAGTTGGTGCCACAACAGTAAATATTATTGCCACCAATGGGGTAATACATGTAATAGATAGAGTATTATTGACACCCTAAAATATATATGAAAAACCGTACCCTATCCATGCATCAACGATTAACTTTGTTTATCGTTGGTGCATTTTTTAATTTTATCAAACATGTTCACACATAAATACCGGTATATCTTTACCTGCATACTGGCTGCCTACACTTATTTAAATACAGAGTTTTGCAGGGTGTACGATTATTTTAATATTCGTATAGAATGGTATTATGCATTGCTAACCATTACCAGCATTTGTTTTCTTATACTGGAAAGCAACAGAATGATTGAACCACTGGTTAGAAAAAAAGTTTTGCCGGAAAAATTTAAGACCCGTTTTCCTATTGTGTTTTTTTTGACAGGAACGGCAATGGCTACTATTATTGCTTTGTTTATGGTATGGGTAGTAGGTATGCTGCTTCACCCTTTTTCGCTGGAACAAAATTTTACACCCATAAAATTAAACCTGGTATTTGCATGGCTGGTAAACCTGCTGTATCATTTAATAAATACGATTATTTTTTATTTTAAAGAATATTCATCCAGCAGGCTGGAGGCAGAAGAACTTAAGAAACTAAATGCACAGGCAGAACTGCAACTGGTAAAGAGCCAGATAAACCCGCACTTTTTGTTTAATAATCTTAATGTACTCTCTGCACTCGTAATGCAAAACAACACAGAGGCAAATCGTTTTATTGAAGAGTTTTCCAAAGTATACCGCTATATTTTAACCAACCACGAAAAAGAACTGGTAGCATTAAAAACAGAGTTGCATTTTATACACCCCTATATTTTTTTGCTGGAAAAAAGATTTGGCGAAGGCCTTAAAATAAATATTGAAATACCCGAAAGGTATGATGAATACATGGTGGTGCCGGCTGTATTGCAAATGCTTATAGAAAATGCCATAAAGCATAATGTAGTAAGCAAAAGCAAACCGCTGCAAATAACCCTG
This sequence comes from Ferruginibacter sp., assembly GCA_025350645.1. Classification (GTDB taxonomy): domain Bacteria; phylum Bacteroidota; class Bacteroidia; order Chitinophagales; family Chitinophagaceae; genus Ferruginibacter. The sequence continues at coordinate 3,653 of JANXXM010000050.1, read as the reverse complement.
TATGCAAATGGAAAAGATACCATGACGGTAAGTAACAACCTGCAGGTAAAAAAATCTGTAGAAAAATCTACAGAAATAGGGTTAAAAAATATAGTGAAAAGATACGGACTAGTGAGCAACAGAAAGGTTTTTATCCATAATAAAGAAAATGTTTTTTCGGTAGAGTTACCTTTAATTCAAATAAACTAAGTATAGGATGAATACTATTATTATAGAAGATGAAACCCTTGCTGCGCAGCGATTACAGCTTTTGCTCAACGATTATGACCCTTCTATAAAAGTATTGGCCTGCCTGGAGAGTATAGAAGAAACTGTACTGTGGCTGCAAACAAAACCTGCACCCGATTTTTTTTTGATGGATATACAATTATCTGACGGGTACAGCTTTGAAATATTTAAACAGGTAAATATAGATAAGCCCGTAATTTTTACTACTGCTTATGATAGTTATGCCATAGATGCATTTAAACACTCTGGTATAGATTATATTTTAAAACCTGTAGAAGCTGCTGCACTTGCCGCAGCAATAAAAAAATACGATACCCTTACTAATAAAACACTACAGTTAAACTACGCCGCCCTTGCAAACCGCTATGAAGAAAATAATATAAAAAGATTTAAAGACAGGTTTCTTGCAAAAGTGGGTACCCGCACTTTTTTTATACAGGCAAATGAAGTAGCTTATTTTAATGCAGAAAATAAAATTATTTTTTTGGGTGATGCAGATGGCAACCGGTTTATTGTAAATTATACTATAGAAAAACTGGAGCCAATATTAGACCCCTATTATTTTTTTAGAATAAACAGGAAAATGATTGTGCATAGTAAAATGATAGATATCATAAAGCCCTATTACAATAACAGGCTTTTGCTGAGTTTAAAAAATATAAAACTTACCGAAGAAATTATAGTGAGCAGGGAAAGGGTTACCGCATTTAAAAAGTGGGCAGAGGGGTGAATGATGGATGAATTTTTGGCATAAATGATGAAACGGTTAGGGATCAACGCCCACTCTATATTTAAACTCTATCACCTTTTATTTAAAAATATCATTTAAAACTGAAGCCAGGTGTACGCCACCCTTTAACAACTGTTCGTTCATTGCCGCTACAAATTTAAAATTGTACAGGTAATCCAGGTTATCATTTGCTTTTGTTTCTGCATATACTTTTTCTGTGAGGGCGTAAGTATCCCAAATATTTTCTGAAAAGGTTCTTTTCTGCCAGGTTTTTAATTGCTCTTTTGATGGGTGGTTTATTACAGCAGCATATTCTGTATAACTCAGTTGCTGAAAATCTATCAGCTTCTCATCCCATACCTGGTGCAGGTTTACGGGGTTATTAAACCAGGTAAGTTTTATGGCATTGCCGCCTCTGTCATCTGGGCGGCCAAGGTGCATAGGCTGGTGAAGGTCGCCTATTACATGTATAAGCATACGCAGGTAAAGCACTTTCATATCTTGCGGCAGCAACTTGTTTTTCTTTAGTTCATTTACCATAAAATTTACTTTAGTAAAAGCATCAGTAGCGGTATCTGCTTTTAAAAAAGCCTGCATTTGCTGGTAAGATTGTCCGCTTTCAAAATTTACATAATGCCATTGCGATAAATATTTGTATGCAGGATCACTCTTTATAAAATCTGGCCAGTTACTTGCCATGGCTACACTTTCAAAGCCTAATATTTTTTGTATAGCCGTTTTTGTTTTAGCGGTTAAATAACCATCAGCTATTTGCCCTACAATGCGGTGCCCCAGCACTCCCCAGGCATTGCCAGTAAAAGGAAAATAAAAAAATAATGAAATAAATATAATTTTTCTGATGCTTTTCATGTTTAAAAAATTTGTGCAAATGTAGTATTTATGGTCGGTATGCTGCCTGTGTTTTACCTGTTTTATTCTTTTGAAAAACCAATTGGTTTAAAAGAATAATTATTAGACATTTCTGCGGAGCAGGCTGTCATACCTACAATAAGATCCATGCGGGCTTCAATAATAATATAGTCTCCGGCTTTGCTTTTTGGCGGCAATACATTTATTTTTCCGGTATCAGCATTTACTGTTACATGCATAAAAATATTGAAGCATACAGGAATATTATCCGGCATTATACCATAAGGTGCCAGTGCTTCACAAAGGTTGCCCATACAGCCGTGGTGTGGCAAATCATGCCCATAAATAATACGAAAAGTATCTGCACTGCAGGGTGTAAGTAAAAAATCGTGGCGGCCTACGGTATCTTCAATAATATCAAACATGATATTGCTTCTGTTGGAATAAAACGGATGACCTTTGGTAAGAAAAATGGTTTCTGCATAATCTATAGTGCGCCCGCTACTAAGGTATTCTGATTTATCGTGCAGGTTAAAACAAATAAAATCTGATACCTGTTCGCCTTCTATATCTGTAACAGTAAGCCTTTCAGCTTTTTTTAAAATGAAAGCTGTGCCGCTGCGTGCTGGTATTATTTTCATAGTAATTATTTTTTATTGAATAGCCATTGTTTGCCAACAACTGATACACAAACAAAATTAAGTAGGAACAATAAGAATATTGATAAATGAAGAACGCCGGCGGCTTAGCGTTAGGTGTAAAATTTAAAAATTCGTCGTTTAACCTAAGCCTGATTTACAAATATTATTTAAAATTAAGAACTAAGTTCAATACTTATCGGTTAAGCCTGCAACTCCAAGCCTGGTAGTGAACTAAAGTTGAAGATAATATTCTGTAACTACTCTTGCGCCAAAGTTTATGTCACCTGCTTCTAAAAACTCTTATGCTGTAGTAAATTTTTAAGAATAATGAATTGAATTTTCTCCTGCAGAAATAGCCGATACAAAGTATAATATGTTTTTATAATTATACATATATCACATCTTTTTTTACTCTTATCCAAATTACTTCATTCATCTTTTTTTTATTCACTAAATCAATTTTTAAGTGTGTTATTGCGGTGAGGTCTCTCTGTAAGCCAAGATAATTATGAAGGTCTAAAAAAGTATCTGGTAAGGTCGCATACATTAAGTCTAAATCGCTATTTGGCGATTCTTCACCACGACTATAAGAGCCAAAAACTCCTAAAGAAACTAATGGATATTTGGCTTTGAGAGTTGGTAAATTTTCTTGTAGCGTTTGAATTATAGCGTTCATTGTGTTACCATTTATTGCATAAAATTAAATATTTGTTATGAGATAAACGATTTTGTACTTTCTAAAACAAAATTATAATCTAATGTTTCAAAACTGCCATCTGTTTTGAACTTTTCAAAAGGATTAATATCTGATAAAATTACAATTCTATCAATTGCAGTAGCACTGCCTTTTGATTCTCCTCAAATTCTAGTTGTCTCGTCCGCTACATCGATTACATCACTAGTGCACCATACATTTTTAAAAAGCTGTTCTTCCTTAAACATTGAACAGAATTCTTTTGCTAAAGGAACTATACTTGTTTTTAGTTTAGTAACATTGTCAATTTCAAAAATGGCAACTCCATCTTTTTCATTAGTGTTTTTAAATCATTAGCGTCTTGTTATAAATCGAAGATAGTCAATTGATTATCTTTTTTTTCTTTGACATATTGCGGATACGAGTTTGAAAATAATTCTAATAAAGGTGTTTTGCACAATAATGAGATACTTAAAATTTGTAAGATTTC
>JANXXM010000003.1 GCA_025350645.1 Ferruginibacter sp. | reverse complement strand
TTTTTTTATTAATGAAAAAACGGGTGACACTATAAAAGAAACAAACAGGCTTAGTGTATGGCTCAGAATTATTGCGCTTATTCCTTTGCTGTTTTTTATTCATTTTTGTACTTTGTTTATTTATGCGAAAAAGCGCTTGCTTGCTGCCACAAGTTTTCTTTTTGTAGTGCTATTGGGACTTCGGATAGCTTCTTATTTTTTTCCATTACCAGTAAATATGCGACAATTTGAATTATTTGATCCCGCTGTATATGGTTCAGATCCTGTACTGCGTTCTCTTGGCGATTTGGTAATAAACATTTTACTTTTCTTTTGGGTAATAAGTTTTGTAAGATTGCATTTAAAAGGCAGGCAAATAATTATATCGGCAAACTTAAAAAAATATAAATGGTTTATAACTGCCGCATGCAGTTTAATTATTGTGCTGGTAAGTTATATGTCTGCAGCAGTAGTACGGTCTCTCGTGGCAGATTCTCAAATATCTTTTGATGTGCTGGACTTTTTTTCTTTAACGGAATATAGTATCATAGGTTTTCTTGTATTGTGTTGCATTGCTATTGGCTATTACTATTTCTGCAGGGTTATTCTTTTTTACATCAGTAATGTTCTGGATAATTTTTTATTACCTGTTATTATATTTATAATGGCAATAAGCCTGTTGCTGCTAAGTTTTAGGATAGGAAAAATAGAAGGCAACTTTGAATTATATGCGTTGCTTTGGTTACTGTTTTTTTTAATATTGATGAAAAGTGATTTGAAAGGTTTTTTTGCAACCGGTATTATCGTCTCCAAAATGGTTTTTTGGCTTTTCTTTTTTTCTGTAACTGTAGCTGCCATAATTATTTCGGAAAACAGCCGCAAAGAAATAAGAAACCGGCAACACTATGCAGAAATAATTTCAACCAAAACAGACCCGATAACAGAAGTATTAATTAATACAGTACTTACCGATTTTAGGCCGGACCTACTAAGTGCACAGTTTCATTTATTGCATAACCAAACTACCAATATACAGTTTAAGGATAGCATCATCAACAATAATTTATCTGGCTATACTGATAAATATGATACCCGTATATTAACCTACGATAGCCTGGAGAATGCACTTTACAACGAAAGTGCTACAGGCTACAATATTATAAACAGTATTTTTAATACACAGGCAAAACCTACAACCGTAGAAGGACTGTTTTTTTATGATGCCGGTTTTGACAAGTTTAATTACATAGCAAAAAAAATAGTAAAAAATAATCGTGGAAGTATTGCAGGATATATATTTATTATTGTAAGCCCAAAAAATTATTCTTCTCAAATTCATTATCCGGAATTATTCAGCCGGGGAAACAGTAACTCCATTGATAACTCTGCATCTTATGCATACGCAGTATATGATAAGGGAAAACTAATAAACAGTCATAATGATTATGCATTTTCTACCCGTTATCCCGAAACTTATTTTGCAGGAAAACCTTTTTTGTCCATCAATAAAAATAATTACAATGAGCTTTGGTACAATCCAGGGTCGGATAAATTTGTAGTGGTAGTAAAAGAAAACCGGTTGCTTATAGAATCTATCACATTATTCTCTTACCTCTTTTGTGCATTTTTAATTTTAAGTGCGCTATCCTGGCTCTTATCTTTTATTGTCAAATCGGGTTTCCGGTTTAAGGCAATGATAAGCGTATTTCAATTAAGCATAAAACAACAGGTACATGGCACAGTAATTTTTATAAGCCTGATGTCATTTATGATTATAGGTGTGGCCACCATTTTATTTTTCATAAACCGTTATGAAACCAATAATAAAGAAACGCTTAGCCGTACTATAAGCATTATGGAGCAGCAGCTGCAGCGTACACTTACAAAAGAAAAAGTGAAGGCTGCTGCATTTGCAGGGTTGCAAAGCACGCCAAACAACGACCTTGAAAATGAGATAAAAAATATTTCTGTACTGCACGGCCTGGATATAAATTTGTATAACACAGAGGGAATATTAAAAGCATCATCGCTGCCTTTGCCCTATGTAAAAGGGATACTGAGCACGCAAATAGACCCCGTGGCATATTACCATTTGCACACTGCAAGAGAAATACAATATTTTCAACAGGAAGAAATTGGTACACTCGGTTTCGTAAGCAGCTACATTCCTGTAACAGATGTAAAAGGAAATGATATTGCCTACCTCAACATTCCATATTTTACATCGCAGACAAAACTGCAGCAGGAAATTTCTAATTTTTTAGTAACCATTATTAACCTAAATGCATTTATTTTTTTAATTGCAGGCATTGTTTCTCTAATTATTACCAACAAAATAACCAACTCATTTTCTTTGATAAGCGAAAAAATGAAACAGATAAATGTGGGGAAAGTAAACGAAATAATAGAGTGGAACAGAGATGATGAGATAGGCGCACTGGTAAAAGAATATAACCACATGCTTATAAAACTGGATGAAAGTGCTACAGCACTTGCCCGTAAAGAGAGGGAAAGTGCATGGCAGGAGATGGCACAACAGGTAGCGCACGAAATTAAAAATCCGCTTACGCCTATGAAGCTAAGTATGCAGTTTTTACAAAAATCTATAGACAATGATGTACCAAATATAAAAGAGCTTGCCGCTCGGGTTTCTGCTACACTTGTAGAGCAGATAGATCACTTAAGTACTATTGCCGGTGAGTTTAGCCGCTTTGCAAACATAGAAAATGCAAAGTCGGAATTATTTAATATAAATGATGCACTATTATCTGTAAAGCAATTGTATGAGGGCGATAGCAAGGCCGATTTTGAATGGCATATTCTCGAAAAAAATGTAATGGTGCAGGCAGATAAAACACATATTAACCGTATACTTACCAATCTCATCGTAAACGGCATACAGGCGGTGGATGAAGATAAAAAAGCACACATCAACATTGAAGAAACATTACAGGATAAATTTGTAATCATAAAAATTACGGATGATGGAATGGGGATTGCAGAAGCTATTCGTCAAAAAATATTTACGCCAAATTTTACTACAAAATCATCTGGTACCGGGCTGGGGCTTGCTATGTGCAAGCGTATGGCAGAACAAGCTGGTGGCGATATACGCTACGAAACATCTGAGGCGGGCACTTCTTTTTTTGTAACACTGCCGGTTGTATATTAAAAAATGTCAAGCTGCAATTGCAATGCTGTTCTTAAACATACAAGGCGTAAAAGAAGCTAGCAAAGTTCATACAAGTTTTCTATACTGCCTGTATAAATTTTTTATTGCCCATAAAAGAAACACAAGCAAGGTTCATACAAATTTTCTACACTACTTGTAAGAATTTCTTATATGCCCTAAATTTTTTTTATGGTTATTTCTAATCCTTTAACCAAATTCAAATTCCTTTCTTCAATTTTCTTTCTGCTAAAAAATGTTGAAATTGCGATAATGAAAAACTGCTCAGATTCCTTTCTTTTGGCAGCATGGCTTTTTGTGCAGCAAATATGCCATATTGAATATCTCCTATGCCTGTAATGCTGTGTGCATCGGGATTTATAGAGATAAGCACATTCTTATGCAGTGCATATTTTATCTGCCGCCAGTCTATATCCAGGCGGTTTGGGTTAGCGTTTAATTCTATCACTACATTATTTGCTGCACAGGCATCTATTATCTTTTTAAAATCCAATGGATATCCCTTGCGACTAAGCAAGAGCCTTCCCGTAATATGACCCAATATGGTTGTATAAGGATTTTCAATGGCTGCTAATAATCTGGCCATTGCTTTTTCCTCCGTCATTTTTAAATTACTATGTACGCTGGCTATTATCATATCAAAGCTGGAAAGTACTTCATTGCTGTAATCTAAATTTCCATCATTTAAAATATCACTTTCTATACTTTTAAAAATTTTAAATGGTGCCAGTTTTATATTTAGTTCATCAATATAATTATGCTGCGCCTTTATTTGTTCTTCTTTTAAACCCTGTGCGTAAAAAGCAGTTTTGCTATGGTCACTTATGGCCATATATTCCAGCCCTTTTGTAATGCAGGCATTTGCCATTTCTTCAATGGTATTATTACCGTCGCTCCAATTGCTATGGCAATGTATAAGTCCTTTTACATCTGCTGGTTGAAGATGATGTGTAAAAGGAATCTCGTGCAAAAGCACTTCTTCATCTTCCCTTAAAAATGCTGGTACAAAATGTTTTTTTCTGATGCTAAAATAATCTGCTTCGTTTAGTGCAGATTGGCTTTGTAGATTAATTTTTTGGAGTGCTGCTAAAAATATTTCTGATGAAGAAGTTTCTATCAGTTTTTCTATAATATTATTTTTTGCTGCGTATAATTTTATTTTTATTCCTGCTGCGGTTTTGTACAAAAGTTGATCTTCACTTTTTTCCAGTAGTTCAAACAATTTATTAGCAGCTATTGTTTTTTCAATAGCATCAATATCTTCTTCTATTACAAAATCCAGGTGGGTAATTATTTCCAGTTGTCTTGCAAATGCACCGGTTATAAAAACACGTTTACCATTAAACATTTCTTTAATCAATTTTTCAAATTGCTGTGCAGCAATGATGGTTTGAGCGTACAAAAAATTACCTTTATTCTTGAGATAGAAATCAATATTATCTGCTACGGTTTGCTGTGTTTTTTCGCCAAAACCTTTATACAGTTTAAGCCTGTTTTCCTGGCAGGCATAAAGTAGTTCACCAATACTTTCCAGCTCCATCTCCTTCCAAATAGTATTAATTTTTTTTGGGCCTATACCTTTTATGTTCAGCATTTCCACAACGCCCGCTGGGGTTGCAGCAATAATATCTTGCAGTTGATGGAGCGTGCCTGTTGTAAGTAACTCTATTATTTTATTGGCTGATGATGCACCAATTCCTTTTATTGATGCAATGGTAGCAGGTGTGGTATCACTTAATTGTACTGGTAATTTTTCAATTGCAAATGCTGCAGAAGAATAAGATTTTGATTTAAAACTATTTTCTCCATTTATATCCGTTAGTTTGGCAAGTAGTGAAAAAGAGTCGGCTATTTCGTTGTTGGTCATGGTAAAATAATATGGTAATATGCAACTGTAAATGTAGCGTAAAAGAAAAAAAGGAAACTATTTTCAGCATCTATTTATTAAAAAAATTTATTGTTTTAACGCAATTAAAGTTCAATAAATTTTATTTACTTACTGCAACTTCTTGCAAAGAAAACATAAAAAAATATAATAGTGATCCGTAATACTGCTGCTTTTGCCTGAATAAAAAAGTGTAAACAACATCATTCAGATATGGTTTACACTTTCTCATTTTTATATTATTTATTAGCTTTTAATCTCCCCATACTTCATCTTTTCCTTCGAGCCATTTTTTTACCAAATCATTTGTAATGGACTTGGGGCGCTCTAGCGGAAAACCGAAAGCCCTGTCCCAGCAAAGGCTTGCGAGCACACCCAGCGAACGGGATACCCCAAACAATACCGTGTAAAATTCATATTCTTTCATACCATAATGCACCAGTAATGCACCGCTGTGTGCATCTACATTAGGCCATGGGTTTTTTATCTTTGCTATAGAACTTAATATCGGCGGCACAGCTTCATACACATTCCACACGGTTTGCACCAGTGTATCATCTGGCATGTGCTTTTTACCAAACTCCATTTGTGCAGTAAAACGGGGGTCTGTTTTACGCAGCACTGCATGGCCATAACCAGGTACTACTTTTCCTTCGCTTAATGTTTTTTTTACGTACTCTTCTATCTGCTCTTTTGTAGGTGCGTCGTTTCCTATCTGTTCCCGCAATTCAAAAATCCATTTTATTACTTCCTGGTTTGCCAGCCCGTGTAGCGGTCCTGCAAGTCCATTCATTCCTGCAGCAAAACTAAGATAAGGATCGCTAAGTGCGCTGCCCACCAGGTGAGTAGTATGTGCGCTTACATTTCCTCCTTCATGATCTGCATGTATAGTCATATACAAGCGCATCAACTCTTTAAATCCTTCATCTTCGTAACCCATCATATGTGCAAAATTTCCTGCCCAGTCTAATAAACCATTTGGCTGAATATGCTCTCCTTTTTTATATTTTCTTCTGTAAATATATGCTGCAATCCTTGGCAGGCGGGCTATAAGATCCATGGTATCATCAAAAGTAGCTTCCCAATAATCTTTTTTATTCATGCCCTTTGCGTATTGTTTTGCAAACTCACTTTCTGTTTGCAATGCCATTACTGCCACCACAAACTGCGTCATAGGGTGTGTGCTTGCAGGCAATGCTTCTAGTGTTGCAAAAACGTGATTGGGTACATGGCTTCGGCGCTGCCACACACTCGTGAGGTGATGCACATCTTCTTCTGTGGGCAACTCCCCTACCAGCATTAGGTAAAATAATCCTTCGGGCAAAGGCTCTGATCCTCCCGGTGCTTTAGGTAATTTTTCCTGTAGCTCCGGTATTGAATAACCTCTAAAACGAATACCATCCTGCGCATCTAGCAAAGAGGTTTCTGTAACCAACCCTGTAATGCCACGCATACCCTGGTATACCTGTGCAAGCGTTACATCGCCTATTTTTTTATCTCCATGCTGTTTTAGCATCTCTTTCATTTCGGCAGTTACTACATCTGCCTTTGCCTTAAACCTCTCTTTAATTATTCCCATGATTATTGAATTATATTTTTTATAAAACGATCTGTATTATTTTATTATTGTTTGGCTGTTGTTTCTAATAGTTATTACAGTGAAACAACTGAACTTCTTTAATAACCCGACCCAGTGCTTTGCTTTTATAGAATTTGCGTATCTGTATAATCCTTAAAATTACAACGCATCCTTTTGTAAAACAAAAGTTTTGGGAGATAATATTGCGTAATGAGAAAAGTATTGTATATACGTTTTATGGATGATGCAAAAGGTTCTGGCAATAGCCATCCAAGATCAATACACCCATCGTTTTTAAACCTGGCGTGAGAGATGATTTTAATCCTGATGGAATAAGTACTAAAAAATTATGCGCAAATAATTTATTCTGAGGTTCTTTTTCTGCAAAATAAAGATCCAGGTAAATAAATGCAGCAATTAAAAAAGTTTTACCAGCTCCCATAGGCAATCTCATCAGTTAATAAGTACAAGAAATATTCTAAAAAACTTTTAATAATGGCGTCGAAATCTATTTTTTCCGGATCGGCTAGTATTGCTTTTGCCAGTTTGAGTAATAAAATATCATTACCATTTTTTTGTATGGCAAAATGATATAGGGTAGAAGCATTTTTATTTTGAGCAAAATATAATGCTACCTTTTTATTTAATTTTTATTCTGTACTATTTTCGTCAGCAATAAAAAAACTTCAGAAAATAATTGCCACAGCGGTTTATTTTGTTCTGCTATTTTTAAAAACAAGTACGTTTTAATAGCTTCTATCTGCGGCTGGCACAGCTCGCTTTTTTGGTTTGTATATGGCAATATATCCTGTACGGTGCATGCGGTAGAATTTAACCAACTATTTTTTTGAGGAAATGATTTGGTAAAGCATTCAGTACTATCCTAGAAAAAATCAATTTTTATCTGGATGCCCTTACCCATAAATATACTGCAAGTGTGCCAAAAATGATATTAGGAACCCATGCTGCCAGCAGTGGCGGAAAATCTCCTTTAGTGGCAAACACTACAGAAAACCTGCTAAACAAAATATAAACCATACTTAGCACTACACCTAATGCAATGTGTGCACCGCTGCCACCACGTACTTTTTTTGAAGCGAGTACGACACCTATCAAAGTGAGAATTATTACAGATGCCGGAATAGCATCCCTGTTGTAACGCTCTACCAGCAGGGTGTTCAGCATTCCTGAGCCACGTTGCTTTTCCTGTTTGATAAATTTATCCAAATCGGGAGTAGTCATTTGTTCTTTTAAATAATCATCTTTCCGCAAGTCTATAGGTTTAAAATTATAGCTAATAAACTTTGCATCAGACTTTATTACTTTTTCGTTCAACCCGTCTAATGTTCTTTCCAGCACACTGCTCAATTTCCATTTTTTCTGAGCGGTATCCCAGTTAAAATTTGCAGCTCTTATATTATACAACAATTTATTATCATTAAATTTCTGGATAAAAAATCCATTACCCGTTTTTGAAATAGTATCGTAACTTTTTATACCGAGGTAAGAATTATTATCAATTCTAAAATAAATATTTTGTTTATAAGCAGGGTTATCATTGGCCGTGAGCGAGCTGTTTTTATCAAAATAAACTTTATTAAAATCGCCCCATAATTTATTTGCTGGTGGTACTACATACCGGTAGCCTGCCCATAATAAAACCGATAATAATACAGCACCTGCAATAAACGGACGAAGAAACCGGTTATAGGTAACGCCGCTGCTTAGGATGGCAATCACTTCTGACCTGCCGGCCATTTTTGATGTAAAAAAAATCACAGAAATAAATACAAATAAGGGGAAAAGCATCGCATCCAGCCTTGGTATAAGCCCTACATAATACTGTTTAAAAATCTGCATAGTGCTTAAGCCGGATTTTGTAAAATCATCTGTATGCTCGCTGATATCTATCACCACTACCATAGCCGTAAAAAGTATGAGGCAGTAAAAGAAAGTGGTAAGGTATTTTACAAATATATATCGGTCCAGTATTTTCATCCGTAGGCAGCAAGTTACAAACGAAATGTTTTATAACAGTAGTTTGCTAAAGTTAAATTGATAGCATAATTGCACTTAGCAAAGATTAAAAACTTTAAATTATTTGCAATAAAAAGCATTCGAAAAAGCAAGCACATCAGGTTAACAAGCGTATAATTTGTAGCCTTAAAATCCTATCGTTTTATAAAATGATTAAGGCTTACTGCTTATCGCCTTTGCTGCTATCCACGCTGTGGTCCATGCATTTTGAAAATTAAACCCTCCTGTAACACCATCAGCATTTATTACTTCTCCCGCAAAAAATAAGCAGCTGTGTATTTTACTTTGCATAGTATTTACATCAATCTCATCTAGCAATATGCCTCCTGCTGTTACAAACTCTTCTTTAAAAGTTGTTTTACCTTTTACAGCAAATTCCTGTGCACAAAGGTTTTTTATCAATTTATTTTGTTCTTTTGCAGGAAGGTCTGCCCAGCGTATTTCGTCTTTAATATCACTTTTTAAAAGCAGGTATTCCCATAATCTTGCAGGCAGTAAAAAAGGATTTCTGTTTATTAGTTTTTGTGCAGCAAGATCAAAGCGCAGCAATTGAAATTTTTCTTTTAAGCTGAACTCATTGTACAATGGAAGCCAGTTTATAATAATAGAAAAGTCGTAATTTTTTTCTGCAAGTATCCTTGCTGCATAAGCAGATAATTTTAAAACAGCGGGTCCACTCATGCCCCAATGGGTAATGAGCAATGGGCCATTTTGTTGTAGTTTTTCTCCCACTATTTTTATCAATACATTTTCTACAGATAGGCCCATAAGAGCAGTAATAATATTGCCAGGCATATTAAATGTAAATAGCGATGGTACAGGTTCTTCAGCTTTATGCCCCGGCCTAGTTATCCACTCCTGCTGAGAGGCTTTAGGTGATCCACCTGTTGCAATACATATATAATTAGCTTCTAAAATACTAGCGTTGGCAAGCTGTAGCAGCCACATATTATTTTCTTTGTAAAAGCCGTTTACCTGCACATTCATATTTACCTGCACATTATATTTTGCAGCTTCATGTAGCAGGCAGTCTATAATAGTTTGCGAATTGTTGGTGATGGGAAACATTCTTCCATCCACTTCTGTTTTTAGTGGCACACCCCTCTCCTTAAACCACTCAATGGTATCTGTAGTAAAAAAATGATGAAAAGCTTTTTTTAAGAATTGTTCGCCTCGGGGATATTTTTTTACCATCTCCGAAATACTGAAACAAGCATGCGTAACATTGCAGCGCCCACCACCGCTTACTTTAACTTTGCTCAATAACTTACCCGTTTTCTCCAGCAAAACAACCTGTAGTTCTGGGTGTATTCTTGCAGCATTTATAGCACAAAAAAAACCTGCTGCACCACCACCTATTACAACAAGTTTTTCTCTATTCATTATAATTTTATATTTTTTACAGCAGAGATTATTAGTCTCCATGGCTCCAGCTAAGGTTATTGTTTGCTCTTTCTGCCGCTTCAATTTCTACAAAAGACGTAAGTATATCCGGCTCCCCTTTTGTAATATGTACATCATGTTCAAAATGTGCAGATGGTTTTCCATCTTTGGTAAGCACTGTCCAGCCATCATCCAGGTGCAACACTTCTTTCACACCCATATTTATCATTGGCTCAATAGCCAGCACCATTCCTGCTTTCAACTTGGCACCACTTCCTTTTTTTCCGTAGTTAGGTACCTGCGGGTCTTCATGTAATTTTCTGCCGAGCCCGTGCCCTACCAATTCTCTTACTACACCATACCCATTTTGCTTTTCAGTATACTCCTGTATGGCGTTAGCTATATCACCTATCCGGTTTCCTTGGCGTGCTTTTGCTATACCGGCATAAAGAGATTCTTTTGTAACTTTTAATAATTTTTTAACCTCAGCACTTATTTCTCCTATGGCATACGTATAAGCGCTATCCCCATGAAAGCCATTTTTAAAAATACCGATATCAAGGGAAATAATATCGCCATCGTTTAACTCATGGTTACTGGGAAAACCATGTACCACAGCATTATTCATAGATATACAGGTGGCATATTTAAAACCGCCATAATTTTTAAAGGATGGGGCTCCTCCATTATCCATAATGAAAGTTTCTACCATCTCGTTTATTTTAAAAGTAGTCATTCCTGGCTTAAGTTCCTTGGCCAGTGCCGCATGTGCTTGGCTTACCAGCAAACAACTATGCCGCATAATTTCAATTTCTTCTTTTGTTTTGTAGTTTACCATTTAAAAAATAATATTAAAAATAAACCCCAACGATACTTTCGTCAGGGTTGTATAAAGTTTTAAAATTGTAGTAATTATATTCCTGAAGTTACTGCCTGCCTGCCCTGTATTCTTCCACTATTCATTAAACCATCATACTGGCGCATCAGCAATTGAGTTTCTATCTGCTGCAATGTATCCAATACAACACCCACCATAATTAATAATGATGTACCACCAAAAAAGGTAGAGAAATTTTGTTGCATTCTAAATACAAGTTGAAACAAGCCTGGAAGAATACCCACCAAAGCAAGTAATATAGCACCCGGCAGTGTTATCCTGTCCATTATAGTACCAATATAATCAGCAGTAGGCTGCCCTGGCTTTACGCCTGGTATAAAACCATTATTGCGCTTTAGTTCATCTGCCATTTGCTTAGGGTTAAAAATAAGCGCAGTATATAAAAATGTGAAAGCAATTACAGCTACTGAATAAATAACCATATACCAAACATTAGTATGATCACTCAAAAAACCGGTTGTATTACTTTTTCCCAGCCCAATAATAAACCCAATAAAAAATAAAATCGCCTGTGCAAAAATGATGGGCATTACACCTGCTGCATTTACTTTTAAAGGTAAGAAATTACGTGCGCCACCCAGCTGGCGGTTACCTACCAATTGCTTTGCATAATTTACCGGAACTTTTCTTGTACCCTGCACAAGCATTATTAATCCCATAATTATGGCAATCATAAAAACGATTTCAATAAGCATAAGCAGCAAACCACCTGCACCCATTGTAATGCGAGATTTAAATTCTTCGCTGATAGCTTGTGGAAAACGGGCAAGTATACCAATCATGATAATTATAGAGGTACCATTTCCTAAACCTTTATCTGTAATTTTTTCGCCCAGCCACATTACGAATAATGTACCAGAAGTAAGAGTAATTACGGTAGATATCCAGAAGAAAGATTCATAAGCTGGAACAAGGGCGGCACCGTAAGTTCCTTTTAAAAAACTGATGTATGCTATTGCCTGAAAAGCAGTAACGCCAACAGTTAGATAGCGTGTCCACTGGTTAATTTTTTTTCTGCCGCTCTCGCCTTCTTTTTGAATTTTTGCAAACTGGGGAACAAGAATAGTTATCAGTTGCATAAAAATAGAAGCAGAAATGTAAGGCATGATACCTAATGCAAAAATGGAAGCTCTGTTAAAAGAACCTCCTACAAAAGTATTAAGCAACCCTAAAAGACCACCTGTATTATTTGCCTTTGTAAGTTCGTTTAGTTTATTGGGGTTTATGCCTGGCAACACAATGTGTATACCAATGCAATAAATAAAAATAAGCAACAAAGTGAAGGTAATTTTATTACGCAACTCTTCTATGCTCCAGATATTTTTAAGTGTAGTTATAAACTTCTTCACTGAATTAATTTCGGTTTAAGGTGTGTAGCACTAAAAAGAAAAAGACCCCGCCATCTGCGGGGTGTAAATATCGTACAATTATTTTACTATTTCAACGGTTCCACCAGCCGCTTCTATGGCAGCTTTGGCTTTATCGCTTATAGCATTTACTTTAAAATCAAACTTACCGGCTATTTCGCCTACACCCAATATTTTTACCAGATCGTTTTGAGCTATGAGACCGTTAATATAAAGATTAGCTAGTGTAAATTCTGTGATACCATACTTTTCAGCATAGTGATCTATCTGCCCAATATTGATAACTTTATAGTCAATCCTATTAATATTTTTAAATCCACGTTTTGGTACTCTACGCTGTAATGGCATTTGACCACCTTCAAAACCTGGTTTACTCTTGTAACCAGCACGGCTTTGGCCACCTTTGTTACCCTTGGTAGATGTACCACCTTTACCACTTGCTTCTCCACGACCAATTCTTTTTTCTTTATGCGTTGCGCCCTTTGCTGGTTTTAATGTATGTAAATTCATATTGCTTTTATTTTAGACTTGCGCCCCGAAAGCATCCGGAGCTCGCTGATTAATAAATTTGAAATTAGAGTATGAAAAAAAATGGAAATAATTTCCACGTTGTTTCATTGAGTATTAGCCTAATTGATTTCCTCTACTTTTACAAGATGGTTTACTTTGGTAACCATTCCACGTATTTGAGGAGTGGCTTCCACTTCTACTGATGCATTTATTTTTTTGAGACCCAGAGCCTGTATTGTTCTTTTTTGACGCTCAGATCTGTCGATGATGCTTTTTATTTGTGTTACTTTAATTTTTGACATGCTGTTGTTTTTTCTAAATACTTAATACGATCTACTAAATACTTGGTATTAAAATATTATCCGTTAAAAACTTTCTTTAAAGAAATATTACGAGTCTTAGCAACTGCTATAGGCTCACGCAATGTTGCCAATGCTTTCACAGTGGCTTTTACCACATTTTGAGGATTTGCAGAACCAAGATTTTTTGCCAAAACATCAGTAATGCCCGCTGCTTCAAGAACGGCACGCATACTACCTCCGGCAATTACACCTGTACCATGAGCTGCCGGCTTTATTAATATTTTTGCTGCACCTTCTTTACTCAATTGCTCATGAGGAATGGTACCATGCATAATAGGAACTTTTATAAGGTTCTTTTTTGCATCTTCAATACCTTTTGTAATAGCTTCCTGTACTTCTTTGGCTTTACCCAAACCATGACCAACAACACCAGCACCATTTCCTACTACAACCAATGCAGAGAAACTAAATGCACGCCCGCCTTTAGTTGTTTTTACTACACGGTTTATAGACACCACTTTTTCTTTCAACTCTAGGTCGCCGGCCTTCATTTTATTTACAATTACGTTTGACATTATTTCTTTTTACGATTTTAGATTGTATTGTTTGTTTTAGAACTTCAATCCGCCTTCTCTTGCTCCTTCTGCTACTGCCTTAATGCGACCATGATAAATATAACCACTACGATCAAAGACTACTTTTTCTATTCCTAGTTCTACCGCTTTTCTTGCAATAGCTTCTCCAACCATTTTACTCTTTTCTGTTTTAGCCGCTTTTTGTGCAGTAATATCTTTTTGCCTGGATGATGCAGATGCTATTGTTGTACCTGTAGTATCATCTATTAATTGTGCATAAATATCTGCATTACTTCTAAAAACGGAAAGACGTGGAGCACCTGAAGAACCGCTAATCTTCTTACGGATGCGATAACGTATCTTTTGTCTTGCCTGTGATTTGTTGTTCATTTTTATTTTATTTTACATTCCTCGATACTGCCGAAGAATTAGTTGATTTATTTTTAGTTTATTAGTTATGAAAATTGATATTAATTTTAAAATCAACTAATCAACTAATTTTATTTACCAGCCGATTTACCCGCTTTTCTTCTCAAAACTTCACCAACAAACTTAACACCCTTTCCTTTATATGGCTCAGGCTTACGTAAGCTTCTTATTTTTGCACTTACTGCACCAAGCAATTGCTTGTCTATACTTTCTAAAGTAATAATTGGGTTTTTACCTTTTTCTTGTGCCGTTGCTATTTTTAATTCTTTTGGAATTTCTACGACTATATTATGTGAATAACCTAAGGAAAGGTCTAGTAAATTACCTGCATTTGAAGCCTTATAACCCACACCTACTAGCTCAAGTTGTTTTGTAAAACCTACAGTAACACCTTTCACCATATTATCTATCAAAGAGCGGTATAAGCCGTGCAAAGCCCTGTGGCGTATCTGGTCAGTAGGTCTTTTAAATTCTACCATATTTCCGTTGATCTCTACAATAATATCTCTGTCAATATTCTGCTTTAGTTCACCTTTTGGACCTTTAACAGTTACATCATTATTTTTATCTACACTAACAGTAACTCCTGCGGGGATATCTACTGGTTTTTTTCCTATACGACTCATAATTCTAATTTGAAATTGAAAAAATTGAAAATTAAGAAAGGGAACCTATATGTGTTCAGCCTGTATAGTTGGCTTAATTGTCAAAAGATTCTTTAAGAGCACAAATAATTTTCAAAAACTTGCGCAATTTTTATTTTAATAAATATTACAAAGTACTTCACCACCTACATTTTGAGCTCTCGCCTCTTTGTCCGTCATCACTCCTTTAGATGTAGATATTATAGCAACGCCTAAACCATTTTTTACACGCTTAAATTCATCTGGCTTTGCATAGCTACGCAAACCCGGGCGACTAACTCTTTCCAGGCTTTGAATTGCAGGAAGTTTTGTAGATACATCATATTTAAGGGCTATTTTTATAACACCTTGCTTACTGTCATCTTCAAATTTATATTTAAGGATGTATCCTTTGTCATATAAAATTTCTGTGATGCGCTTCTTTAAATTGCTTGCAGGTATTTCAACAATACGGTGATTAGCCATTTGGGCATTGCGTATTCTCGTTAAATAATCTGCTATAGGATCAGTAACCATTGTTCTTTGTTGTTAATTTTAAATAATTTTTTTCAATGCGATATCCAAAGTCCCTTTAGGGATTTAGGTAGCTACCAGCTTGATTTGGTAACTCCGGGTATTTTGCCTGCCAGTGCCATGTCTCTGAACATGATACGATTCACACCAAAGTGACGCATATATCCACGTGGGCGACCTGTAAGCTGACAACGATTTCTTAAACGGACAGGTGAAGCATTTTTTGGAAGAAGATCCAAAGCAGCATAATCACCGGCAGCTTTAAGTGCAGCTCTTTTTTCTGCAAACTTTGCTACTATTTTTTCCCGCTTTCTTTGCCTGGCTTCAATTGATTTTTTTGCCATAATTATTTTTATATTTTATTAATTAAGTATCGGATACTTAAATTATTTTTTTACATTTTTAAAAGGCATACCTAATTCTTTTAAAAGCTCAAAAGCTTCTTCATTAGTACCTGCCGTAGTTACAAAAGTAATATCCAAACCAGTAATTTTATTTACTTTATCAATATCAATTTCGGGAAAAATAATTTGCTCTGTAACACCCAGTGTATAATTACCACGGCCATCAAATGCTTTATCGTTTATACCTTTAAAGTCACGTACACGTGGCAGAGAAACTGATACCAGTCTGTCTAAAAATTCGTACATTTTTACGCCACGCAAAGTAACTCTTGCCCCAATAGGCATATTCTTACGCAACTTAAAGTTGGATATATCCTTTTTAGACATAGTAGCTACAGCCTTCTGGCCAGTGATGTTTGACAATTCATCAATAGCAATATCTATTAATTTCTTATCATTTACAGCACCGTTTACACCACGGTTTAAACAAATCTTGCTAAGCTTTGGAGCCTGCATAATAGACTTGTAACTAAATTTTTTCATTAACGCAGGTACAACATCTTTTTTATACTTATCTGCCAGTCTTTGAGTTGAAGTTATTGTGCTCATTATTTAATTACCTCCCCTGATTTTTTTGTTACACGTACTAATTTTCCATCTACCCTTGTACGCTTAATTTTTGTTGCCGCTCCTGTTTTAACATCCCACAACATTACATTGCTTATTGCTATTGGTGCTTCTACTTTTAAAATACCACCTTTTGTATTTTGTGCAGTGGGTTTAGTGTGTTTGGTTACGATATTTACACCTTCTACCAAAACCCTGTTTTTTTCTACAATTATTTCCAACACTTTACGGGGCTTCTTCAAATCTTTATCATCTCCTGTAATTACTACCACAGAATCTCCCTTTTTAATATTGAACTTGGGTTTAAATCTTGTACTCATTTTTTTTTTATTTGCTAATTCGATAATGTGATAATTTGCTATTTTTTCAAATCAAACACCACTAATTATTTTAAACTTATGAACCGGAGCTATTAGCATTTTAGCTAATTAGCAGATCAGCTAATTTTATAATACCTCAGGCGCCAATGAAATAATCTTCATGTATCCTTTATCTCTCAACTCACGAGCCACAGGCCCAAAAATACGGGTACCCCTTGGTTCATCAGAGTTGTTTAAAAGCACCACAGCGTTATCATCAAAACGGATGTAAGAACCATCTTTACGACGAAGCTTATTTACTGTTCTCACAATAACAGCTTTTGTTACAGTACCTTTTTTAATTCCGCCTGCAGGCATTGCATCTTTTACAGTTACCACAATCTTATCTCCTATTCTGGCATAATCCTGCCCACTGTTTCCCAATACACGAATACAAAGTACTTCTTTGGCACCGCTGTTGTCCGCTACATTTAGTCTACTTTCTTGCTGAATCATTTTATTTTATTTGTATCTAGAATTTAATATCTAGAATAGTTCTCAAAACGTAATGGTCTATTATTAAACCGAATAATTTATACTTAGTACTTTTTTTAATATAAAGTACCCAATACTCAGTAATGTTATTATTTAACCTTTGCTACCACTTCAACCAATCTCCAACGCTTTGTTTTACTTAGCGGGCGAGACTCCATAATTTTTACAGTATCACCAATACTACATTCATTTTTTTCATCGTGTGCATGAAAACTGGTAGTCTTTTTAAGGAACTTACCATACAAAGGATGCTTTATTTTTCTTTCTACTTTTACAGTAATGGTTTTATCCATTTTGTTGCTAGATACAACACCTGTTCTGGTTTTTCTTAAGTTTCTTACTATGTTATCTTCCATTTTTTATTCTTTTTTCGGGAGAGATTAAGCTCCGATCTGTGTTTTTCTTAATTGCGTTTTCAAACGAGCCAAATCTTTTCTAAGTATACGAATACTCTGAGGATTTTCCAGTGGTGCTATTGCATGTGCGAAAGTTAGTTTCTTCATACGCATTTCATCTTCCTGAATTTTGGCTGTTAATTCAATCCATGTTAAACCTGTAAGGCTTTTTGCAAAATCATTTTTCTTTGACATTCTATATTAATTTGCTAATTCTATAATGTGCTAATGTGCTTTTAAAATCTATACATTTTTAGCAAACTGCTAATCAGCACATCAGCTAAATTTTATCCTACATAATCTCTGCTAACAATAAATTTTGTAAGAATAGGTAACTTTTGTGCAGCAAGAGCAAAAGCATGCTTTGCAGTTTCTTCAGTTACACCATCAGCTTCAAACAAAATACGCCCCGGTTGTACAATTGCCGCCCAGCCTTCCGGGTTACCTTTACCTTTACCCATTCTTACCTCTGCAGGTTTTGCAGTAATCGGCTTATCAGGAAAAATTCTAATCCACACATTACCTTCTCTCTTCATTGCCCTTGTCATAGCCTGACGGGCACTTTCTATCTGTCTATTTGTAAGCCAAACGCTATCCAGAGCTTTTAATCCAAATGTGCCAAAAGCCAATGTAGCTCCACGTTTGGTATCGCCTTTCATTCTACCCTTCTGTGTTTTTCTGTGTAATACTCTTTTCGGTGATAACATTTTTAAAAAATTTGCTAATTCTATAATTTGCTAATGTGCTATTTCATTCACATCTAACTTTATTTAATAATTTCCGATTTAGAAGTTCATTACTATTTAAGTAATGAGCAACATCATCTTAATGTTCTATCTTCTACCGCCGCCGCCACGATTATCTCCACCGCCACCTCTGTTATCATTTCCACCTCTTCCGCCGCCACCACGGCGATCATCTCCACCTCTTCCACCACCTCTACGATCATCCCTTCTGTCAAAACCTCCACCTTGTAGTCTTTCAGGTCCGTCATTTTTTCCTCCAGCTAAAACATTAGGATTAAGATCTCTTTTGCCCAATACTTCACCTTTACAAATCCAAACTTTAATACCTATTTTACCATAAACAGTAAGCGCAAAAACATTTGCATAGTCAATATCCATACGGAGCGTATGTAATGGTGTACGACCTTGCTTTATTTCTTCGCTTCGTGCTATTTCTGCACCACCTAAACGGCCACCTACTTTTACTTTAATACCTTCTGCACCCATGCGTAATGCTGATGCGATGGACATTTTAATAGCACGCTTATAATTGATACGGTTTTCTAACTGACGGGCAATCGTATCTGCAACTATATTTGCATCCAGCTCAGGACGACGAATTTCGAGAATGTTAATCTGCACATCTTCTTTACCACACAGTTTCTTCAACTCTTCTTTAATTCTATCTACCTCGCCGCCGCCTTTACCGATAATAATACCGGGCTTGGAAGTGTGAATAGTTACAATCAATTTGTTAAGCGTACGCTCAATAACAATTTTAGCAATACCTCCTTTATTGATACGAGCATTCAGATAATTTCTGATTCTATCATCCTCTATCAGTTTTTTGGCATAATCCTTTTTGTGAGCATACCAGTTACTGTCCCATCCACGAATGATACCTAACCTTGCACCTATCGGATTTGTTTTCTGACCCATAGTTATTTTTTAGCTCCCGAATTTTACGGGATTAATTTATTTATTCTGTTTCTGAGTTTGCTTTTTTCTTTGCAGCTACTTTTTTAGGAGCTGGTTTTTTCGTTTCTGTTACTACCTGGGCAACAGTTGCACTCTTTTTTGCTAATTTAACCGGAGCTGTTTTTATGACTTCAGTATCTACAAAAAGAGTTACATGATTGCTACGCTTACGAACCCTGTATCCACGGCCTTGTGGTGCTGGGCGCATACGCTTTATAACTCTTGCGGCATCAACCATTATGGTTTTAATAATTAAAGCACTTTCATCTGCACCTTCGTTCTTGGCTTTCCAGTTACTTATTGCAGATAGAACAAGCTTGCGTAAAGGAACAGAAGAATGTTTAGGATTATGTTCCAACACTGCCAAGGCTTTTTCTACCTTCATACCACGTATAAGATCTACCAACAGGCGCATCTTTCTAGGTGATGTAGGTTCGTTATTTAATTTTGCTACTGCTTCCATTTTTTTTAGTTATTTGTTATTCGCTAATTGTCTTTAGTTGTTTATAAACTGCCAACGCTTATCTGCAAACTAATTTTATCCTTTTTTACTTGAGTGGCCTCTAAAATTTCTTGTTGGGGCAAATTCTCCTAATTTATGACCTACCATAAATTCTGTTACATAAACCGGTATAAACTTATTACCATTATGCACTGCGAATGTCTGGCCAACAAAATCGGGAGAAATAGTACTTCTACGGCTCCATGTTTTGATAACACCTTTTTTTGATTTCCCTTCTGCCATTGCCAGAATTTTTGCTTCCAGTTTTGCTTCAATGTAAGGGCCTTTTTTTAACGAACGACTCATAATTTCAATGTGAAAGTGTGAAAATATGCAATTAAGCAAATATCCACCTATTATAAAATTTTGTTTATTTGTTAGTCAGAGACTAACCATTTTAACTTTGCAAATTTGCACTTCTACAAATTTGGACATTTTATTACTTACTTAACTTTTTTCCGTTTTTGCGCTGGATGATCATTTTATCTGATCCTTTACCACGGGTACGTGTAATCTGTCCTTTTGCATATTTACCTTTACGGCTACGAGGATGACCACCAGATGCTCTACCTTCACCTCCACCCATCGGGTGATCCACAGGGTTCATCGCTACTGCTCTTGTACGAGGACGAATACCTTTCCACCTGTTTCTACCTGCTTTACCAGCACTTTCCAAACTATGATCACTGTTTGAAGTAACACCTACTGTTGCATAGCAGTTAATAAGAATTCTTCTCAACTCACCACTTGGCATTTTTATGATTGCGTATTTTTCTTCTTTGTTGCTTAACTGTGCTGATGTACCCGCACTTCTTACCAATATACCACCCTGACCAGGCTGCATTTCAATATTATGAATATTGGTACCCAGCGGCATATTTTTCAACATTAATGCGTTCCCTAATTCAGGAGCTACTGCATCTCCACTCATAATTGTCTGACCAACTTGCAAACCGGCTGGAGCAAGTATGTAACGCTTTTCACCATCTGCATACGCAAGCAGGGCTATAAAAGCTGTACGATTAGGATCGTATTCAATTGTTTTTACAGTAGCAGGAATATCTTTTTTGTTTCTTTTAAAATCTACAAAGCGATACATTGTTTTATTACCACCACCCATGTAGCGCATAGATCTGCGACCTTGCGAATTACGACCTGCTGTATTTTTTTGAGCCTCCAACAATGTCTTTTCAGGAACATTGGTAGTTATTTCAGCATAAGCATTACCAATTCTCCATCTGGTACCTGCCGTGGTTGGTTTGTATTTTCTAAGTGCCATTTTAAATTATATTTTCAGACTTTGCGGTGCTGATGACCATTCTTTAATTAGTGTTAAAATATAAGCATTGGGGTATAGATTTACCAATAACTCAATAACTATTTTAAGCAGAGTAAATATCAATTGTTTCTCCTTCTGCTACTGTTACTACTGCCTTTTTCTTGGCTGGTTTACGACCAACAATATAACCTGCTTTGGTATACTTTGACTTAAGTTTTGACGGAACAATAGAAGTGTTTACATTTTCTACCTGCACACCATAAAACTGTTCTACCGCTTTTTTTATTTCCAGTTTGTTTGCCTTTCTATCCACCACAAAAGTGTAACGATTCATTTTTTCTGCTTGCTTATTAGCTTTCTCAGATAAAATTGGCTTTATTAAAACATCAGACGCTTTCATAATTCTTATTTGATAATTTACTTATTAGCTAATACTAATTAAAATTTTATTTATGCTTCTTCAGTTACAGCATCCTCAGTAAATAACTTAGCTGCACTTTCTGAAAGTACTAATATGTTTGCGTGTAAAATATCGTACGTATTCATATCGCTGATAACTGTACCATCTACACCTTGTACGTTACGGAGACTCAGGTACAAGTTGTCATTATATTCTGGCACTACAAACAAAGCTTTTTTACGGCCAATGTTTAAACCTTTAAGTACACCTGCAAATGTTTTTGTTTTTGGTGCATCCATTACAAGATCTTCCAGTATTACGATATTGTTTTCTTTTGCCTTGTATGATAATGCACTCATTTTAGCAAGATCTTTAACCTTACGGTTGAGCTTGATGTCGTATTTGTGCGGCTTTGGGCCAAAAATGCTACCACCACCTTTATAAATGGGGCTACGTAGATTACCTTTACGTGCGCCGCCTGTACCTTTTTGTTTGTGGAGCTTTTTGGATGAGCCTTTTACTTCGCTGCGGGTTTTTACTTTGTGCGTACCTTGACGTTGTGCGCCCATGTATTGTTTTACGGCAAGGTAAATTACATGGTCATTAGGTTCTATACCAAATATTTCTTCTGGTAATTCAGCTGTTCTTCCGGTCTTTTCTCCGTTGGAGTTTATAATATCGAGTTGCATAATTATTTCTGTATTAAAACGATTGAACCATTGTGACCCGGAACCGAACCACTTACCAATATGTAATTTTTTTCAGCAAAAATCTTCACCACTTTAAGCCCTTTCATTTTCACTCTGTCGCCACCCATGCGGCCTGCCATGCGCATACCTTTAAATACACGGCTGGCATCTGAGGAGTTACCAATAGAACCTGGCGCACGGGATCTGTCATGCTGGCCATGAGACTGACCACCCACACCGCTAAAGCCATGACGCTTTACAACGCCCTGAAAACCCTTGCCTTTGGTAGTACCTACTACTTCAACGTCATCGCCTTCGGCAAATATGTCCAGTGTAATAGAGTCACCTACATTTTTATCTGATTCGCTATTGCGTATTTCTTTTACGATTTTTTTGGGAGCTGTATTAGCTTTTGCAAAGTGTGCAACCTCCGACTTGAGAGCGTGTTTCTCTTTCTTGTCACCAAATGCTATTTGGAGAGCATTGTAACCGTCTGTTTCTACGGTTTTCTTTTGTGTGACTACGCATGGACCTGCTTCTATAATGGTGACAGCAGTTTGTTTACCGTCTGCGCCAAATACACTGGTCATGCCTATCTTCTTACCAATAATACTTTTCATTGTATTCTTTTTGTATCCAGCGCTCCTTTGTTATTTGTACACCGCAATAACGGTATATACAAAGGAGATAGATGTTTTACTTTTTTATTAAGAACTTGCTTTTTGCCTATTCCGTTCTTTACTAACTAAGTGAGAACGAAAAGGTTCATTAAGCCTTTATTTCTACATCTACACCACTGGGCAAATCTAATTTGCTTAATGCATCTACCGTACGGCTGCTGCTGGTGTAAATATCTAACAAACGTTTGTGTGTACACAATTGAAACTGCTCACGTGCTTTTTTATTTACGTGTGGCGAACGCAACACGGTAAATATTTTTTTTTGTGTAGGTAAAGGAATAGGTCCTGTAACTACCG
Source organism: Ferruginibacter sp. (assembly GCA_025350645.1). Taxonomy (GTDB): domain Bacteria; phylum Bacteroidota; class Bacteroidia; order Chitinophagales; family Chitinophagaceae; genus Ferruginibacter. Next base: position 4,362 of record JANXXM010000003.1, on the reverse strand, counting down.
CACCTGTACTGCGTACCGTCTTTACAATCTTTTCAGCCGATTTATCTACTAAATTGTGGTCGTAAGACTGTAATTTTATTCTGATTCGTTGTGACATATATAAAGAACTTTAGAATTCCGTTTTTTAATTGGAGTGCAAAAGTAAGGGTACATTTTTAAATAACAAAGTTTTTAGGTATTTTTTTTAAAAATTTTTAATTACTGCTCCTTCCTGAATGTAACTTTAAATCAAACAGTTACGGAAAGTAAAAAAATGGAACAGAAAACCTTTGTTTTTTATGAAAATGAACTACCTATTTGAATTGTGCTATGAAAGTTTAAAAGGAATAAGCTATCATTTTTTACTGGTCTTCAAAATCCCCTGAAAAAAAATACTTGCTATTATAACCAGCACAACACCAATAACATTTAACCATAAAAAGGAAACGATATCTGCTTTATATATAGCTATAACAGCAATTTCGGAAATAATTGCAGACCAAAATACTGCATTTGCTTTTATTCTTTTTATCCAGAATGCTACCAAGAAAACACCGAGTATAACGCCATAAAATATGGAGCCCAGTATATTTACCGCTTCTATCAAACTATCTCCGGTGTTGTGGGCAAACATGGAAATAATGATACAAAAAACACCCCAGCCAAAAGTATACCACTGGCTGGTGGCATGATCCTGCAGATCTGTACAATCTTTTTTAATAAACTTTTTATGGAAGTCTATAACCGTGCATGCTGCCAAAGAATTAAGTGCACCTGCAATACTGCCCCATGCAGATAAAAATATAACCGCAAATAATAATCCTATTAAACCCTTTGGCAGGTTATCTTTTACAAAACGCAAAAAGATAAAATTGGTATCATTGGCTTTATCTTTAGGTATAGCTTTTTTAATAATCGTTTTGTACTGTTCCCGCCATGCATTAGCGTCTGCAAAATTTTTATTATTAACAGCGACTGAATATTTCTGCTGCACATCATTTAACTCCTTTGCATAAATAGTTTTTTGAACTGCCGCAACCTTACTTTCATCAAAATAAACGGGTGCTTTATTATAGAGATAAAAACTAAAAATTAAAACCCCCAGCAGTAAAATACAAAATTGCATAGGCACTTTTACCAGTCCGTTCATCAATAATCCTTTTCTACATTCTTTAATATTTTTTGCGGTGAGGTAGCGCCCTACCTGGCTATGATCCGTACCAAAATAACTCAATGCCAGAAAAAATCCGCCAATTAATCCGCTCCATATATTGTATTTGTCTTTCCAATCAAACCTGTTATTTGTTATTCCTGTGGTTATAACATTCATTTTACCATATTTTGCGGCTTCGTTTATGGCATCTTTAAAACCCATGCGCTGTGGCAACATACTTACGGCAATGTATCCTATTATAAAAAGAGAAATAAATACTATAATCATCTGCAATTTCTGCGTATGTGCTATTGCTTTTGCACCACCCGTAATGGTATAAATTATGAGTAGGCCGCCCATTAAAATATTGGTATAATAAATGTTCCAGCCCATAATGGAACAGAGTATAAGAGAAGGTGCGTAAATGCTTACACCTGTGCTTAACCCCCGGGAAAGTAAAAATAAAAACGAGGTAAAGGTTCTTGTTTTAAGATCAAAGCGTTTTTCTAAAAATTCGTAAGCAGTAAACACTTTTAATTTACTGTATACGGGCACAAAAAAAATACTGATAACAATCATGGCAAATGGAAGTCCGAAATAATATTGCACAAACCGCATACCATCGGTATACGCCTGCCCGGGGCCAGTGAGATAGGTAATGGCACTTGCTTGGGTGCCCATAATGCTAAGCAGCACCAGGTACCAAGGCATACTTCTGTTGCTTAGAAAATAACCTTCTAAATCTTTAGTAGTTCTGCTTTTATAAATACCATAAGTAATGATAGAAAGCAATACAATAATTAATATGGCCCAGTCTAACTTACTCAAATTTTAATAATAATTTTAGTGAGTAAATAATGATTTTTTCAGATTACAATTTTTATTTAAAAACAATAGCGTTGCAGGTAAAATAGTATTTTAAAATAAAAGCTTATTTTTTCTTTGCTATTAAATTGGCGAACAACCTGTATGCACCGGTAACAGCAGCCGGCAACTCTCTAAAAAAAACTAGTCCCGTATAAATAAAACGCCCTTTGCCATAATCGGAAATAATTAAACTTCCATCCTGTTCTGCTTCGCCGGGATCTTTCATACTTAATATTTTTTGGTAGGCTGTATCTGTTTTTTCTGCATTGTAAATACTGCGTTCCTGTATCCAGCCTTCAAAATCTTTTTGGGTTATTTTATTAGGAAAGTTTAATGCAGGATGATTGGGTAAGAGGAAATTAACCACAGCTGTTTCATCTGTAATACGGTTTCTGCTTATGGTAAAAGGATAAGGCGAAATATTTGCCTTTACAGGCCCAATAGAATTATTGGTATTGTATTGTGTAAGCAATATGCCCCCTTCTTTTACATATTGCATAAGCACAGGATATGCATTGCTAAGCCATACATTTATGTTGTATGCCCGCACGCCTGTTACAATCACATCAAATTGTTTTAAGTTTACCGTCGTAAGATCTTTTTCCTGCAGCATGGTTACTTTATATCCCATTTGTTCCAACGCCTGTGGTACTTTATCTCCCGCTCCTGCAATATATCCTACAGTGCTGCCAGCAATTTTAAGATCCATTTTAATCATTCTTGTACGATCTCTATAATGGTAAAATATATCTGGTACATGATCGTAACTTATTTTTTTAAGCGATAATAGTTGCTTTTCATTATAAGACGATAATGTGGCTTCTCCAGTAGCGTAAACGGTAGAATCTTTAGGAATATCATCAGCATTTATTTCTGCTGAAAAAAACTTTTTCTCATTTTTATTCATGGAAAAAACACTGTCTGCCACAATCGTTTTTTTGTTACCGTATGCAGCATATAAACCTACTTTTTCCTTTAATGCAATATTTGCTTGTAGTGTATAATTTATACTGCGCAACTCTCCTTTTTTGTTATTGGAAAATATGACCAGAGAAGGTGAAGTATTGATGAAAACTGGCGATACGATTACAGCAGGTTCATATAATTCTCCCTTTACAGGATCAGTATATTTATATTGAATAGGCAAATTATACAAATAAATATCCCCATTTATCATCACCTGAAAATTAGCCATATAACCATCACTTTGCGGCTTGCCTATGATTCTTTCATCTTCTACATTAAACGATCCTGCACTTTGAGGCAATTCTAAATAATAAGGCTGACTTACGCCGATCGTTTCATTCAGTTTTACTGTAGCAGTAATTTCATTATTTTCATTTTGTTTAAAACTATTAAACTTAAATAAATTTCCAAAACAGATAACCTGTACTTGCCCAATATTTACACCGAGCCTGTTATTGAGCGTAAATTTTAACCGCATACTATCCCCTGCAACGTTTAACTGATTTATTGCTGTTGCTTCCATAAAAACGCCTGCACTTTCTGCAATGATATTTTTTAAAAGTTCGTATTTTTCTATATTAAAAATTGAAGAAAATTGAATAGGCGCTATGCGGGATAAGTTTTGCAAAGCGGGTAAAGAAAGTTGCGGGTTTTCATAATTAAATTTATCGGCTATATCTTTTACTATTCTCAAGAATTCCTTTGCCTTTTCTGTTTTAAGGGCAGAGGAATCAGTGCCATCCATAATATCATTCACTGGCTTTTCCCCTTTTATTGTAGAAAAATATTCAATAGATGTACCCCGTTGTGCAGGCACACCAAAACCCTGGCTGCGGTGCCTGCTACGGCTTTCAGCAGCAATTTCTCCATAGCTTTTTCCTAATATTGCATTGTAGCCACCACAATCTATTTTAAACTGGTCTTCCTTTGTTGTATTATTTCCACCAAAATTAAACGTGTTCCATAACAATCTTTTTGCCTGCCACACTTTTACATATTTTAATTGCTCAGGAAATTTTGTACTGTCTGAAGCCGCATCAAAAGCTTCGCCAGCAAGTATTGCAGATGCGGTATGATGCCCGTGACCTCCTTCGCCAGTTGTGGGAAAACGGGTGATAATTACATCCGGCCGAAATTTTCTGATGGTCCAGACTACATCACTCAAAATTTTATCATGCCCCCAAATACGCAAGGCTTCTTCAGGATTTTTACTAAACCCAAAATCAAATGCACGGCTAAAAAATTGCTCTGCACCATCTATTCTTCTTGCACTTAAAAGCTCTTGTGTGCGTATAAGACCCAGATCAATTCCCTGATCATCGCCAATTAAATTTTGTCCGCCATCGCCCCGGGTAAGGCTTAAATAACCCGTACGAAATTTTCGTTCATTGGCCAGG
>JANXXM010000034.1 GCA_025350645.1 Ferruginibacter sp. | reverse complement strand
GAATTATAAATGATGAATTAGGAATGACGAATGTATTTCGCCTTTGCGTTCTACAAATTACATAACAGTAATTATATAAAAAAAATCCCTTTCGATATTCGAAAGGGATTTTTTTTATAATTTTTTATTAATAAACATAATTTAAAGCAACCTTATCAGTAGCAGTAAATGCCAGCGGATTGCTGCCGTTACAAGCCATCATCCAGGAAAGATAACTGCCTGCTACAGTACCTGGTGTACCCGGAATTTGGATAGCGCCTACACCTGCAGTTCCTTCATTGCTGCCGCCACCGCAGCTTGCTCTGTTAATATAATCTGTATGACGGAAACCAATATTATGCCCTAGTTCATGCTGCATTACCACTTCTACTTTAGACACTGTAGTAAACGCAAAAGAGGCATTAGGATTGGTAGTAATGGTAAAACCATAAGCTGGTTCGCCGCCAGATGGAAAGCCTAAAGATTGCCCTAAAGTAATGCTTCCGTTAGCGCTTGGTCCGCCAAGATCTCTTCCTACAATATCCAAACTGGTAGGAGTAACAGCAGCTACTCTTCTAAAATGGATATTTAAATTAAGCGCATTATACTTGTTTATTACATTGGTAAGTGCAGTGGCGTAATACGATGGAAAATTACTTCCCAAAGTAATATCCAAAGTTCTTACTCCGCCGTTTGTATTTACCAAATTGGTAGTACGGTAATGCTCTGCGTTTCCTACCACTAATTCATTTGCTGGGGCTACACCACCCATTTCTTTTAATTGAGTTTCACTTAAAAGTATATCTCCTTCAATTAAAAATTTCCCATCAGCCTGCTTTGTGGCCCAGGCCCCATCAAAACCTGCTGCGTTTATCATACCTTTTTCTGATGCAGATAAACCGCTGGTAGTTACTTCAGGTGCAGTAGCATCAACAGCTGTTTTTTTACAACTTACAAATGCAACTGATAGCATTACCAGTAATGCTGAAGAACAAATAATTCTTTTCATTGGAATGTAGTTTAAATGTTAAATAAGAATTCTAAGATAAAAATAAAATATTTTAAAAAAAACTTTTCTTTAACAAATGACAATTTTCTGATAAATATTTTATGACTTTTATTTCCTCAATTTTTTCACTTAAAATTTTTAATAAAGCAGTTAAATAATTTGAACAAACGCTTATTTATATTTTTTAAATATTGGCTGCAAGTGAACAGGCACAGTACGTTTATAGAAATATAATAAATGCTTTAAGCAGATAATACGGAATACATTTTTCTAAGTCTTTTAAAAATTAATTGGAGATATTAGAATATAGTCTACAAATAAATGGTAATGTAAAATACCCTGTAGCTTTTAACAGTACTACATTTCATAAAATAATATAATTGTTAAAGGGAGAAAAAGCAACAGACGGTATTGTGCAAAAAAGCCTGCATTTTTAGTGCAGGCTTTTTTGTGACATTTAAATTATTATTGTCTCCTTACCCTAAAGGAACATACTATATTATATGCCGTAAATGGTGCAGTTGATTTAGTAAGTGTTCCTGTAAAATTACCACTCATAAATTGCCCTGCACTTCCATATTCTGTAATGGTTACATTTATTGGTGTAGTAATGTTTGTAGTATCCGTTATATAATTTGTTTCCAAGCTTTGTAAAATCTGGGTAGAATTTACGCCGATACCTGTATTGTTCATTCTCAGAAAAACGAAATTATTAGTGTTGTTAGAAGCCTGAATGCTAAGGTTGTTATTCGTGGGAGTGCTGCTGTATTGTGTTATACTATCTGCAGGGGCCGTAAAATTATGTGCTGTACCATTTATTGTAAAATTAAAAAAACGCTGGGTTGTAATGCCACATGCCTGCAGGTTTCCGAGGCTGTTGCTGCCCTGCACGAGTGTAATATTTAAAGGGGTGCTTTGCTGCAAACCAGTAAAATCATCTGCTATAATAATGGCTGTTTCCGGCAGGCTGCACGATAATTTTGTAAAAGAAAATGCACCGGTACTGCTAATACCATAAGCAGTAAAACCATAGGCAGAACTTAAAAATACTCTTCCATTAGTTACCGCTGCATTTGCACAATTGGTAACCGTGCCAGATACTGTAGAAAAGTTTGCTGCTGGTAGGTTTATCGTAATTATTCCAAGGCTCAGGTTTGCGTTTGTAGTAGTAAATGTTTGGGAATATATGGCTGTACCGCAGGATGTGCTGGTAAAAACCTCAAATTTTAAAGTTGAATTATTAGGTATGGCGCCACTTACATATCCATTACTGTCTGTGAGCCCGTACCCTGCAATAGCTGGATTGGAAACTACAGATATTTTTGTTTGCAAATAACTCAGCGGATTGCCTGATGCATCTTTTAATGTGGAATTAAACTGTACATAGTTATTGGGCACATCACAATTCCAAAAACTAAAATGACTCACTTCCCCCATATATTCTGTACCTGTTTTTGTAGCAATACCTTCCTGTTTCCAAAGTCCGTTTGTTTCATTAAAACTCCACAATGGAATACTGGCGGGCGCTGTACCATTTATGGCTGCAGGTATTGGAAAATTTAAAGTAGCTTTTTTACCAGTTGCTATCTGTAATACTTCGCCGGCATTTCCGGTAAGCTCCACAGCTGCCATACCATAAGTAGTTAGTAATTTTAAGCCATTGTTTAAATCTATTCCACGCAGGTCGCCAGGCATAATTGCATTTAATTCTGTTGATGTAGGGTCTATCCATTTTGCTGCTACTTTTACTGGGCCTGCGTAAGCAGCATTTGTAGTGGCATTCACTACTGCATTTGCAGGTAAAGTTATTTTTAATCCATTTGCTGTGGTTACTGTGCCTCCCAATAATGCAGCTATAGTTCCTGCATTCGTTTTGGGCAATAACTTTATTCTAAAAAATACTGCTTTATCTGCAGTAGCAATATATGTTTTTATACCTTTAAAATAGCCGGGTTGCTGCACCGTTACTACTGCCGCTGTTTGCACTACCTGCACATTTTTAATTTCAAAAAACCCAAAGCGGTTTGTAGTAGTTGTTGCATTGCCCGCTGTAACGTTTGCGTTTAAAACAGGAGCATTATTTTCATCGGTTACAAAACCTGTTATAGTGGAATTTACTTTTGTGGAAAGGTCTGCAGGTATTATCGGATCTGGAACAAAAATATCGTAGGAAATATTTTTTTGACAGCTAAAAAATATAAGCGTTGTAGTAACCAGCAATATCAGCAGGCCATTTGTTTTGGTAAGATGTAGTTTCATAAAATTATTTTTGGGTGTAAGGTTCATTTAGATAGTTAGATTCTTTTATTTCAAAAAATGTTGTACGGTACTCAATAAATTTATTAAAAATTTATACTACAGTTCAGCCATTCTTTTTCAAACTGCACGCCTTCATATTTTTTATAGAAATTAATGGCGGGTTCATTCCAGTCCAGCACCTGCCATACCAGCCCGCTGTATTTTTTTGTACGGCACTCTTCTATAAGTTTATCAAAAAGAAATTTACCTATTTTTTTGCCCCGCATACGTTCTGTTACCAGCAGGTCTTCTAGGTACATCCGCTGCCCCTTCCATGTACTATAACGGGTATAATACAACGCAAAACCAACCACTTCATTATCTGCATCGGCTACAAATGCCTGCCATACAGGGTTTGCACCAAAACCACTTTCTATAAAATGCTCCACACTCACCGTTACTGCCTCGGGCGCACGCTCATACAATGCCAGTTCATGTATTAGTTCCATCATTTTTTCTGTATCTTTTTCTGTCGCTTTTCTTATGGTAATATTCATTTTTAATTTCCTTTTTGGGGTGTGAAAGTAAAACTAAAATTACTAAGAGCGTTATTGCTTACATTTGACGTTATTCTGCAAAAGAATTAATGATTTAAAAAATGAAAAAACTATTTGAACAATATGCTGCTTATAATTTATGGGCAAACCAGCGGATGATGGATGTGGTTAATAACTTAACAGACGATCAGTTAAAAAAAGAAATAATAAGCAGCTTTAATAGCATTTACGAAACAGTTTTACATTTATGGAGTGCCGAAAATGTGTGGTGGCAAAGGGTGAAATTAATGGAGCAGCAAACATGGCAGGCAAGTGTTTTTAAAGGCTCTGTGCTGGAGCTTACTTATAACCTTATAGTACAAAGTAAACAATGGAAGGATTGGGTAGATCTTGCTACAGAAGCTGCACTGGAGCATGAGTTTATTTATAAAAATTCTAAAAAAGACCAGTATAAACAACCTGTTAGCGAAATGCTGCATCATTTGTTTAATCACCAGTCTTACCACCGGGGCCAGTTAATTACCATGTTTCGGCAGGTTGGCATCAGCCAGCTTCCTAATACAGATCTTATTTCTTTTCTCCGTAAAAAATAACTTTAAAAATAAATGGATTTTTAAGTGGAAAACTATTTAGTTTTCGATCTACAACAGGTTCATTTATTTACAGGTAAAACATTTAATTTAGCGTTCACCAAAAAGCATTAATCATAAACAACCGAGTATGTATAATTTATTAAAAGGAAAAAAAGGAATAATATTTGGCGCACTGGATGAAAAATCTATAGCATGGATAACTGCCATAAAATGCAGCGAAGAAGGGGCAGATATAGTGTTGAGTAATGCACCCGTAGCAATGCGCATGGGTGAAATAAATAAACTTGCAGAAAAAATAAATGCTCCCGTAATAGCATGCGATGTAAGTAGTGCTGCAGATGTGGAAAATTTAATAGCAAAAACAATGGAGCACTTTGGTGGTGGTTTCGATTTTATTTTGCACTCTATAGGTATGAGCATAAATGTGCGCAAAGGAAAGCACTATACAGAAATTGATTATACCCATAATTTAAAAACATTCGAAATATCCAGCATGAGCCTGCACAGAGTTTTGGCCACTTGTATGAAACATGATGCATTGAATGAATGGGGAAGTGTGGTGGCACTTACTTATATAGCGGCACAAAGAGTTTTTCCGGATTATAATGAAATGGCAGATGCAAAATCTTTGCTGGAAAGTGTGGCCCGCAGTTTTGGTTATCACTATGGAGTAAAAAAACATGTACGTATAAATACAGTTTCTCAATCGCCTACCAGAACTACTGCAGGAAGTGGTGTAAAAGGTTTTGATGGTTTTATAGACTATGCAGAAAAAATGAGCCCGCTTGGAAATGCCAGTGCAGCAGATTGCGCAAATTATTGTGTAACGTTATTTAGCGATCTTACTAAAATGGTAACTATGCAAAATTTATTTCACGATGGAGGTTTTTCTTATACCGGTGTTACCAGTGCTGTAATAGAGCAAATGGAAAAACAATAATTTGCGAGTTTGTAAAATAAGCTTTCATTTTTGAAAGTGTTATAAAAGTATAAAGGAAAATGCCACTAATTAAAGTGGCATTTTTTCTTAATCTGCTTTATGGATTGTTTGAGACGGGCAGATCAAAACCCTACCTTTCAGATGTTATTCCTTAGGTATAGTTTTCAGCGGGGTTTTATCTTTATACTTTTTTAATTACAATCAATTTTTTAAACCATTTTTTCAAATGGAGTAGGTTTCAGTAAAAACAAAGGGTTAAAAAACGATAATAAAACTCGTAAAATTTATTTGCATACGGGTCTATCTATAAATATAAACGATAGGCAAATACGTATCATTTTACAGATACTTGAGATTTTTAAAAGGAATATAAACCTGGTTATGCAGGCTGTAATTTTATTGAAGTAAATGTAGGAATATATTTATTAAATAAAAAAAGAAGCATTATATTTTTATTTATGACAGCGTAATTTATAGCAACGATAAATGAGTATTTAAAATAAAGTTTTTTCTATAAATAAAATAATATAAAAAATAGATGAAGATATTTTTTTTTATTAAAAATGGATATCTCCAATATTTTATTAGCGCTTAATATTCATCTTCATTGAAAAAGAAATCTTCCGAGCTGGAGTAATCAGGCCAAATATCTTCTAATCCTTCATAAAGATCACCTTCTTCTTCCAGTTCCTGTAAGTTTTCTATAACTTCAATGGGTGCGCCACTGCGTAAGCTGTAATCTAATAATTCATCTTTTGTAGCCGGCCATGGTGCATCTTCTAAATGTGCGGCAAGTATTCGTGTCCAAAGCATTGTTTTACCTGTTTAATTTTGTGCAAATGTATGTGTTGAAATGAAATAACCAAAAGTGTTTTTTGCACAGATGTTTGTAGCTGTCATGCTAAAGTAAAATAAGGGCTTGCATAGCGGGATAACGTAAAAAACCAGTATCATACATTTGCTCTGAAAGTACTTACCAGAGCGGCTTTCAATAATCTTCACCCGCTATCAACATTTTAATATATTTTGTGCAAATGTTACAAGCTACTGGTATAGAAAAATTTTATGAAAAGCTGCATGTTCTCAAAGGGGTAGATTTGAGCATCGGCAAAGGAGAAATTGTGAGCATTGTTGGCTCATCTGGAGCAGGTAAAAGTACCTTGCTACACATATTGGGTACACTAGATACGCCAGATAAAGGGCAGGTATTTTTAAAAGGGCAGCGTACAGATAAGCTGGTTGGCAATGCGCTTGCAAAATTCCGCAATAAAAATATTGGTTTTATTTTTCAGTTTCATCATTTGCTGCCAGAGTTTACAGCCTTGGAAAATGTGTGCATACCTGGGTGGATAGCAGGAAAAAAGAAAAAAGATATAGAGCAGAAAGCTTTGGGCTTGCTGGATATCCTGGGGCTTGCAACGAAAGCACAAAATAAACCCAACCAATTATCTGGCGGGGAACAACAACGGGTTGCTGTGGCAAGGGCATTAATAAACGATCCCGCTATTGTAATGGCAGATGAGCCCACCGGTAATTTAGATTCTGCAAACGGCAGGGAACTACACGAGCTTTTTATAAAACTCCGCAATACATTTGAACAAACTTTTTTAATAGTAACGCACAATGAAGCACTGGCAAAAATGGGAGATAGGGTAGTGGTAATGAAAGATGGAGGAATTATAAAGTAAAAATCAGCTGTTACTTTACAAACAAATCCAGCAATACAAAAACAGCAAACACAACTGATGCAATTCCGTTAGCTGTCATAAATGCAATATTTACCCGGCTTAAATCAGTAGGTTTTACAATGGCGTGCTGGTAAATAAGCATACCGCAAAATACGGCTGTGCCCACCCAATATAACCAACTGAAGTACCCATAAAATCCAGCATAAATAACGGCAGCTGCACTCAACACATGCAGCAATGAAGAAACATTTAATGCTTTTCTTGTACCAACAAATGCGGGGATAGAATACAGATTATTTTCTTTATCAAATGCTTCATCTTGCAGCGCAAAAATAATATCAAACCCACTTACCCAACAAACAACCGCTACCGAAAATAAAATGGGCAATACTGCAAAAACACCCGTCACCGCTAAGTATGCGCCAATGGGTGCTAAACTTAAACCTACCCCCAAAACCAAATGGCATAAAAAAGTAAACCGCTTTGTGTAACTGTAAAACAGAATTACAAACAATGCCACTGGCGATAAATAAAAACAAATTGGATTAATAAAATAAGTACAAACTATGAATAACACACACATTAAAATAGTAAAGAACAAAGCATTTTTCTCTGAGATAATTCCCGCAGGTATTTCACGAATAGCAGTGCGTGGATTTTTGGCATCAAACTGTCTATCGAGGTAGCGGTTGAAAGCCATGGCTGCGGAACGGGCGGTTATCATGCAGAGTAATACTAGAATAAATAAAACAAGGTAATGTCCTTTCATTACTGAAAAAGAAAAAGTAAATATTGGTTTACTTACACCCGGCAAAATCCAAAATAGATCATCATATTTCACCCCTAAAAAAAATCCTATCAATGCAAAAGGCATTGCAAAAATTGTATGCGAAAATTTTATAAGGGAAAGATAATTTTTTATGGATGACATGTAAGAAAAGCTAATATTTAAGTTTCTACAATTACTTTTTTATTTGAGTGATGTGAGTTCTACTTCTAACAATCTCCCATAACACAACGCCAGCAGCCGTAGCAATATTTAAAGAATGTTTTGTACCCAATTGTGGTATTTCAATGCAGCCATCACAACTTTCAATGGTGGATAATTCTACGCCACTTACTTCGTTTCCAAAAACCACTGCAATTTTTTCATCTTCATTAAAAGTGCATTGCTGCAACATCTTACTATTCACTACTTGCTCTACAGCGTACACTTTGTAACCATTCTCTTTTAATAAAACAATGGCTTCATCAGCATTGGCAAAATGTTTCCACTCCACCGTATCTTCTGCACCGAGAGCAGTTTTTTTAATTTCTTTATGTGGTGGTGTGCAGGTATATCCGGTTATGTAAATGGCTTCCAGCAAAAATGCATCGGCAGTTCTAAATACACTGCCTACATTATATGCGCTCCGTATATTTTCCAGCACGGCAATTACCGGTTTTTTTTCTCTTAGTTTAAATTCTTCTGGACTGATCCTATTCAGATCATTCATGCTCAACTTCTGCATCATGAAGGGATTGTTTCGCCTTGAGAAATTTTTATTTTTATTTTAAGCTCAGCAAATTCGCCTGCCGCTTTTACAAAATTTACAAAAAGCGGGTGTGGGTTTTCAACCGTGCTCTTTAACTCAGGGTGGTACTGCACACCAATAAAATATGGGTGACCTTTTAGTTCTACAATTTCAACCAGTTTACTGTCAGGGTTTCTGCCGCTTGCCAATAAACCTGCATGTTCAAAATCGTTAAGATAATTATTGTTAAACTCCCAGCGATGGCGGTGGCGTTCGCTTATTAATTCACTTTCATAAATTTTATGCGCAAGCGTATTGGGTGCTATCTCACATGGGTAAGCACCTAGGCGCATGGTGCCACCTTTTTTCTTCACTTTCTTTTGTTCTTCCATCAATGCAATTACAGGATAAGGCGTGATAGCATCCATTTCTGTACTGTGTGCATTTTGCCAACCCAATACATTTCTTGCAAATTCTATAACTGCCATTTGCATACCCAAACATATTCCAAAAAAAGGCATTTTATTTTCACGGGCATATTTTACAGCAATAATTTTTCCTTCTACGCCTCTGTTTCCAAAACCTGGGGCTACTAATAAACCATCAAGATCTCTCAACTTATCCGCAATGTTTTCGTTGGTTAAAAATTCGCTGTGCACATTTACAATTTGCACTTTGCACTGGTTCATGGCACCTGCATGTATAAAGGATTCGAGTATTGATTTGTATGCATCCTGCAGTTCAATATACTTACCAATCAAACCTATTTTTACACGACTTTTTGGGTAATTTAGTTTATCTAAAAAGCCACGCCATTTGGTAAGTTCTGGTGCGGCGTAACCGTTTATCTGCAACTGTTTCAGCACTATTACATCCAATCCTTCCTGCAACATTTTTAACGGCACTTCATAAATGGTAGATGCGTCCAATGCTTCAATTACTGCATTTGGTTTTACATTACAAAACAAGGCAACTTTTCTGCGTATTTCATCTGATAATGGGTGTTCCGTTCTACATACAATCACATCCGGATGTACACCTTCCTGGCTCAACATTCTTACGCTATGTTGGGTAGGTTTTGTCTTTAATTCTTTTGCCGCTTTTAAATAAGGTATTAAGGTAAGATGTACCACCATACAATCTTCCTCTGGCAGTTCCCACTGCAACTGGCGCACGGCTTCTACAAAAGGCAAACTTTCAATATCACCCACCGTTCCACCAAGTTCAGTAATTACAATATCATAGTTATCACTTTCGCCAAGTAATAACATCCTGCGTTTTATTTCATCTGTAATGTGTGGTACTACCTGTACAGTTTTGCCAAGGTATTCGCCTTCTCTTTCTCTGTTAATTACAGTTTGGTAAATGCGCCCTGTGGTTACATTATTTGCTTGAGAAGTAGGAAGGTTTAAAAAACGTTCATAATGCCCCAGATCCAAATCAGTTTCTGCACCATCGTCTGTTACAAAACATTCACCATGCTCGTACGGGTTAAGGGTTCCGGGGTCAACGTTTAGGTATGGGTCAAACTTTTGAATAGTAACCTTTAGCCCACGGCTTTGCAACAATTTTGCAAGCGATGCTGCTATAATACCCTTGCCTAATGAAGAGGTAACACCGCCAGTCACGAAAATAAATTTTGCCATTTTTAATAATATTGAGTATAAAGTATTAAGTATTTAGATCGGTTCCAAATATTCAATCTTCTTCTTTTTTTATCTAATATATTTTGTCTTGTGTCTAATATTTTTGATCCATTATCTTACGACCAATAATTATTGTACGGGCAAGAACAACAGCCAATGCAACTTTACTGGGCGCCTTGCCGATAAGTATGCATCGGCATTCCGGCATTACATCTAGCCGTAACTAATACTAAATATCTTTATTGATCTTTTATTACGTTATTTGAAAAAAACTGCAAGGACCTGCAAAATTGGGATATATTTTATCCCAGAGGTCGTGTAAAGATATAGGGAAAAAACCGGAGGAGAAAATTAAACGAAACACTTTTTGTATATATGCACAATTATGCAACAATTATGTTTATTAGTAATTGGGATAAAGAAAAAAAATAATGCCAAAAACTTTAAAAGCTCCGGCTTTGATAATATCTTATAATTTATTTTACAAATAATATTTTATTGGGGTTTACACCGGGGGAAACAGAAAATGAAAATTTCTTTACCCCTGCACTTGTAAAGCAGGTTACTGTACCAGCGGTAATAAAGTTTTTTGCATCAGCAATATAAACATCGCCATTTTCTTCATTAATATTTATACCATAGGCTGTAGTTATTACCGTACCATCTGTTATAAATTTGGTTCTTATTATGCTGTTGGTAGCAGTATTATACACTTTTGCTGTGCTTGTATCACCATAATTATTATAGAGGTAGGCAATATCTCCCGCAATACGAATGTTGGAATAATTAAAAGCTGCTCCAAGATTGCTACTGGTAAGATTAGTAGTTCCATTAATTACGGAAACCGATGCAGGAATAGCTGCATAATTACCAAAAGCACTTACAAACACATTCCCCGCCGCATTTATTTCAACTTTATATGGATTTATTCCAACTTTTATTTTTCTAATTTCTGTTTCAGTATTTAAATCTATTAATGAAACAGTAGAATCAAAATTTGGATAATTAAATCCTCCCGAGTTAGCTACATATAAATAATTATTACTGGCAGCAATACCTTCAGGGTTAGCACCAACTGCAATTGTTTTTACTACAGTAAGTGTAGTGGTATCTATTGCAGTAACAGTATTGTTAGAGGCCGTTACATATACTTTGCCCCTGGCGGCTGCAGCGTAACGTGGCCCTGCAAAATTGCCTATTTTAATACGTTTTAAAAAAGTAGCGTTAGCGGCATTCAATACTGTAATACTATCAGCGTTATTTAAGATTATAAATAATTTAGTTCCATAAATAATCATATCATTTCCCGTATCTCCAAGTCCTGCTGTTATTGCAGGGTTTTGCTGTAGAAAAAAATCACCTGTAATGGCAGCAGATGAAAAACTGTAATACGAGAGTTTTGTATTGTTACTTCCGTAAGCTCCTTCACTTAAAATATATGCACCTTTCGCAGGAGTTGTTAGTGGAGGTTCTGGCATTACTGTATCATCTTTTGCGCATCCGTTTAAAATGAATGCTGCAATAACTACAGGCAAAAATTTATTAATTCTTTTTATCATTTGTATATTTTTAGTTTTTAAAAGTGGCTATAATACCCAGCCTGTAATTGAAACGGGGCATGGGGTAAAATTTTATTATTTCGTATTGGGTATTAAAAATATTACTGAAAGCAGCATACAGGCGATAAGTATTTTCCTGTTTTAATGTGCCGGTATATTGCAGGTTAATATCATGCTGTGCCCAGCCCTGTACTACATTTTCCGGCAACTGATCTCCTAACCGGTAACGATAGCTGCTTAATACACTGCTGTAAGTAATACCTATTTTTTTGTATGTTATATGCACAAAAATACTGCCTGAGTGCACCGGTGTATAAGGCGTTTGTTTTTTGTATAATGCAGATGCTGTATCCGATATATTCCATGCCTGTTGAAAACTATAAGAGGCTCTTGCATTTATTTCTACCGCATGTATTTTTTTTAAAGTGGTTTGCAAGGTTATATCCGTTCCCTTTATTTGCACTTTGCCAATATTAAGCATAGTCCATTGAAAAAGATTTTGCCTTGGCACTGCAAGTATCTGATCTTTTACTGTGTTGTAATATCCATCTCCGGTAAGTATAATTTCCTTAAAAAAAAATATAGATTTAAAAAGGTAAGTTATTCCTGCGCCATATTGCTTTGCATACTCTGGTTTTAAATTTATATTGCCAATATTGGTGTAATATAAATCGTTAAAAGTAGGCGCTCTAAAAATATTTTTATAGAAAACCCTTAATCTCAAAGGAAGGTTTTTTACAGGTTGCAACGAGGCAGAAATGGCAGGCGTAAGTTTTTGTATATTTTTACCAGATGCAGCATTGCTTGCTTTTTCTTTAATATTTGTTTGTAATACATTTGCTGTTATTTCTGCCTCGCCCTTTTTAAACTGTAAGCTAATATTGTTTAAAAAAGTATTTCTGTGTGGCATCGCAAAATTTATTGCAAAACTATCTCTGCGTTTTAGTGTACTGTTAAAAACATCGCTGGCAATGCTTACAATTAATGTGGGCTTTACTTTATAGCTATATGCCACCGACAAATATTTTTCCTGCTGGTAAAAATCATTTTCCAGTTTGCCAGCACTGTTCTGGTATGCAGGATCCAGGTAATAATTTTTATCAACAGAAAATTTAACATTTATGAGTAACCCGTTTTTTGAAGAAAAATAGTTTTGCCAGCTTGCCTGTGTAAAAAAAATATCATCGTTCAATCGTTGATTGCTTGTGGGATTATAAATGATAACTGCGCCAGGCAGCCCACGTTTGCTGCTGTAATAAAAAGTTTTAAATAAAATTTTATTGCTGTCATTTACCTGGTACACAGCATCAAATTCTATATTACCAGCCTTTAGATCTCCGTTAATTCTGGATACTTTTTGAGATCGGTTTTCGTAGGAAATAAAATTATATTTTCCATCGGCTTTTGTATATGATGTACTGAGCTGTAATTTAATTTGATCGGTCAATTGTTTTTTTATAGCCAGCACCGGGTTTAAATAACCAAAGGAGCCTGTATTAAAGCCCGCAGATAAAGTAGAGCAACCCTTTTTATCCTGCATTGTAGCCATTGTTTTTATGGATAATACGATAGCATGCGAATATGCTCTGGCAGTTTGCAAAATATGTACAGGGGCACTGTTATACAACAGTATTTCGGCTACATTTTCTAATGTAAATTTTCCGAGGTCAATTTGCCCGCCCTGTGCATTACCCAGCATTATTCCATCATATAATATACCGGTATGGTTTGCGCCAAGGTTGCGTACAGATATGGTTTTAAGCCCGCCAATACCACCATAATCTTTTACAACAGTGCCTGCAAAAAATTTTGATGCATCCGCTACACTGGTGGAGTTTAATTGTTGTAAAATTTTTTTATCCAGCACTTGTACTGGTGTGGCTGTGCTGGTAATATCCACTATTTTTTTGGATAATAATTTTACCGCAGCAAGCGTATCTGTTTTTTGGGCAAAACAATTTTTATACGCTAAAAGGCTGATAAAAATGAATAATAATAAACGGTAAAAACCCTGCTTCAAAATATTATTTTTAAAATAAACTTGCGTGCGCAGGCAGAAGGATTACAAATACTATCATGCAGTTGCATCTTCAGCCTTTCACCCGAAAGCATCAAAATTATTTGGAGTGGCAGGTCTTCTGGCTTACCGCATTTTTGAAACACCTTCCCGTTGGTTAAAACAGTGGCATGAGTATTTGTTCAAAAATATTTTTTCGCACAAGGCAAAAGCGGTTCTACAGCTACGGGGATAGCTCCCGATTGTAACGGGATTCCCTTTTAATCACCAATAAATATTAAATATATATTGATAAACCATTTCCGTTGCAAATGTAGGGGATTATGATTGGGTAACAGAACAAAGAGATAAAAGAAAAAAAACAAGGGATAGAAATAAATGAAGTTAAAAAGAGGAAGGGCATAATAAGAAAACACAAATTAAAACTATTCTCAATAATTTAATAAAAATCAGTAGAAAAAAACAATATTAAAAGAGGCTGCACAGCGGTTTTTTATAAAAGGCATAAGGGTCTTGGCTTTTTAACTTAACTGCCCTTTTAAATAACTTTCTATCATAGCACACGGAACCATGAAAGGCTTATCAATAATATTCATATTTAAATTTTGTCCATCAACTTCGTAAGTACCGGTAATAGTATTACCAAAAACAGTCACATTAAAATTACCACTTTTTATATCACCTGTAAAAACACCATCCTGGCTTTCTACCGTTTTTTTTGCTTTGTCTAAAATTTCTGTTGCATCTTTTGTAAAAGGTATTGAAAAACTACAAGCTGGCATATTATTAAAAAATTTAAAAATTAAAAAACCATTTCTATACAAAGAAATGGTTTTATTAGCTTATCTCAAAAGTATATTTTTATGAAATAAAATAAATGCTATTGTTTTACCCTGCCATCTTTTTTATCTTTACTTCTGCCAATAATATAACCCCCTGTAGCGCCTAAAACTCCACCAATAACTGCACCTTTACCTTTGCCAATTACAGCTCCTGCTACTGCACCACCAATGCCGCCTATTGCCGCACCTTTTGCTGCTTTGCTCCATCCTTTTTTTCTTGTACTTGTAGAACTTGTACTACCATTTGAGGAAGAACCTGTACCATAAGATCCGCCATTACCACTATTAGAATTACTACCATTGTTATTGTTAGCACTTTTTCTTGGTGTTCTTGTTACAGGGGCATCTGCTACAGAAGCTCGTACTTTTGGAGCAACTACTACGGGCATTTTTGCCGTTCCTGTATCTGTAAGATAACTCCCTGCTGCCTTTGCGGTATCAGTCATTATCACAATATTCTTTTCAGAATTTAAACCACCATTCTCTTTTCCTTTACACGAAGCAAAAAGGATTGCTGCGGCTAATACAATAGATAAACTTTTCATAAAGCTAGTTTTGATGAACAATTTCATTTGTTTACTAAATATTTACTTTAAAAAACTATGCCAGGATTGTTTTTGTTTGTTAAAAAGTATTTAAGAATTTTTAATTAAAACATGTTAGGTAAACAAGAATACTATCCTATCATTATGTTTTCTATACAATAATTTTTAATAGTCAATATTCAATTTACATTTGTTAAATATGATGCTGGCAGCAAACACTTATAAAAATTTTATTAATGGCCGTTATTTTAACGAAGGCATAAGAATGACGGCTGGTATTGCATTACCGGCTATTATTTTTGGATATTTTAATATGCTTAACATTGGCGTTGTACTATCTACCGGGGCACTCTGTGTGAGTGTCACAGATAGTCCCGGGCCATTGCATCATCGTATAAACGGCATGTTTTTTTGTAATATTATTGTTTCAGTAGTTGCACTTATTTCTTATTTCAGTTTTTTTTCCACAATTAGTACAGCAATAGAAATTTTAATTTTGGGGTTTATATTTTCTATGCTGTCTGTATATAACGCAAGGGTTTCTTCGGTAGGCTTATCTGCTTTACTTATCATGATTCTTTGCATGCAAACCCCTCTGCAAGGTGCTGCCATATTTTATCATACTTTATATTTATTAGCTGGCGGGCTCTGGTATTTATTGTTTAGTATTTTATTGAATACCATAAGGCCATATAAAATTATACAACAACTCTCCGGCGATCTTCTTGCTGATGTTGCTCAATATTTAAATACCAGAGCATTGTTTTATGAAGATCATCCGGATTACGAAAATATATACCGCTCCTTATTGCAACAGCAGGTAAAAGTGCAGTCGCAACAAGCAATGTTAAGCGAACTGCTTTTTAAAACACGGGCTATCACTAAAAACTCCACACAGCTCGGTAGGTCATTATTAAAAATTTATTTAGATATTACTGATCTTTTTGAAAGCATAATGAGTACCTACCAACAGTATGAAATATTGCATAAAAAATTTGATGAAACTGGAATATTGCCTGCGTACCGGCAGCAGTTGGTTATGCTTTCACTAGAGCTTACAGGCATTGCAGATGCAGTACGGGCGGGCAACAGATCGATTGCCGCAAATGATATAAATAATAATCTTGCTGCTATAAAAATTAAATTTCAAACCCTGCGAAGAGAGTTTATGACCGAACATAATATTAAAGATTTTATAGCGCTTGGCAGAATTTTTAATAATATAAAAGCCCTTACGGAAAAAATAAGCGGGCTACATTATTATACCGCATTCGATAAAAAAAACAGGATAAGTGCGGTAAAGGATATTGATCTTTTACAATTTGCAGAAGCACAAACTATAGCTCCGGAATTGTTTTTTAACAACCTTAATTTTAATTCTAATATTTTTAGGCATTCGCTGCGTGTAGCGGCATCGTTATTTGCAGGATATATTTTATCGCTGTTCTTTAACATTGGGCATAGCTACTGGATATTGCTTACCATAGTAGTTATTTTAAAACCTGCATACAGCCTCACAAAATCCCGAAACGGAGATAGATTAATAGGTACGTTACTTGGAATAATTGCTGGCGTAGCACTGGTTTTTTTTATAAAAAATAATAATGTGCTACTTGTAATTATGATTGTACTTATGATAGGCAGCTATAGCTTTATGCGTACAAAATATTTTTGGAGTGTTTTATTTCTTACGCCATACCTGGTAATATTTTTTCACCTATTATCGCCAGCGGGGTTGCGGCAGTTACTTACAGATAGGATGCTGGATACCGGCCTGGGATCTGCCATTGCATTTTTATCCAGTTTATTTTTTGTACCGGTTTGGGAACATACTTCTATAAAAAATTACATGGTGCTTATGCTTAAAAATAACATAGCATATTATGACTGCATTGTACCGGGGTTTACGGGTGAAATGCCAGTAAAAAAAGAGCCACTAAAAAAAGCCCGTCAACAAAACCTTACAGCATTAGCCAATCTTTCCGACGCCTTTAACCGCATGTTATCCGAGCCAAAACGCTTTCAAAAACATACAGAATTCATTTATCGTTTTGTAGTCCTAAATCACATTGTTACCTCACATTTTTCTGCTCTGGCATTTTACCTTAAAGAACAAAAAAAAGTATTTACATCTACATCGTTTTTACCAGTAATAGAAGCTACAAAATTACAATTTGAAAAATCTATTGCCATACTGCAAAATGAAACAGCTATAGAAAGTACGGTAAGCGATGAAGATGTTTTTGAAATAATGAATGATGAAGCCATGCAACTATTGGCTTTGCGTAAAAAAGAAGTGGTTGGCGGCATGCTGGAGACGGAAATAAAAACACAATTGATAGAAGCAGGTTCCGTTACTGAACAGTTTACGCATATTTATAACATTAGTGCAGATATAGAAAAAAATATAAAAGAATTTAACGAACAATAAAAATGTAATGTCAAATGAGCAAAACTTTCAGCAGGAGAAAAGATAAAATTATCTTTAAATAACTGTATTTAATTTTACTCTGCTAGGAAAAATTGCTCAGTTGTAAATCCCAGTTATATTTTTTAAAAATAATTTTTGGTATTTTATTTGCTGGTATAATCCCTATTTTTTTTGCCAGGTTAATCATGTTTTTACTGCCCCCAAAATCAGCCCTGAACCAGTTCATTAAAGCAGGTAATTGTAAAATGTTTTTTCCTTCGTTATATTCGGCCTCGCTGCTAAGATATGCGCTGGTGGCTATGTTCAATTGCATGTCTATTCTTTCTGCTTTGTAAAATGCAATCGGCGGGCAACTTTTTGCCCCACAGTTTAGGGCAAAGTGTATGCGGTAATTTATCTTTTGCAGCATAAGCTGTTTTATTATTTTTTGGGGAAAAGGATTTTGCAAATATCCCATACTCCATTTTAAACGGCTTCGGCGTAAAATGCCATGTTCAATATCATCAAGGCTAAAAAAATTACCGGCTATTACAATAAATTTTCTGGTAAAAAATTGATGTTTATTATTGTAGGCAGCAGCGTTTTCCTGTAATGAAAGTTGTGTATATCCGTTGTATATATTTATCCAGAATGACAATCTGTATTGATCATTATTTAACTCAGTTATCAAATCATTTAATTTTATTTGTGCTAATTCTCTTTGTACTTTTTTGTAATCATTATTCGTTTTTACAGCATAAATAAAATTTTGGGCTAAGGCAGATACGGTGTCTTGCTTCATAATAGAAAATATAATTTTCAAATGTAGCGCACATTGTATATTTTATTTCATTATCTTTTTACCGCTAATTTTGCAAAACATTAAAACCGCTTTTGGCTATGGGTATTTTTGATAAATTATTTGGAAAGAAACAGCAGCAGGAAACGCTGGATGCAGGGTTACAAAAAACCCGGGAAAGTTTTTTTGGGAAAATTACAAAAGCAATTGCAGGAAAGAGTACGGTAGATGAAGAGGTGCTGGACAACCTGGAAGATGCACTGGTGAGCGCAGATGTTGGAGTGGAAACTACTGTAAAAATTATAGACAGTATAGAAAAAAGAGTAGCACGGGATAAATACGTAAACACATCAGCACTAAACGAAATTTTGAAGCAGGAAGTAGAAGCCTTGCTGGTGGCATCACCTGTGGATACTTCATATATAAATTATGAGCTGCCTGCAGGCCATAAACCGCATGTAATATTAGTAGTAGGCGTAAATGGTGTAGGCAAAACTACCACTATAGGAAAACTTGCGCATAATTTTAATGCTGCGGGCAAGTCTGTACTACTGGGTGCTGCAGATACATTTAGAGCGGCCGCTGTAGAGCAACTAAGCATTTGGAGTGAGCGCACGGGTGTGCCTATTGTAAAAAGGGAGCAGGGAAGCGACCCCGCATCTGTTGCGTACGATACTGTAGTAAGTGGCGTAAGTCGCAATGCAGATGTGATAATAATAGACACTGCTGGCCGCCTGCATAACAAAGCACATTTAATGGATGAGTTAAGTAAAATAAAAAAAGTAATTCAAAAAGTAATGCCAGATGCACCACACGAAGTAATGCTCGTATTAGATGGCAGTACGGGGCAAAATGCGCTGGAGCAGGCCAGGCATTTTACCGCAGCTACAGCAATAACTGCGCTTGCTATAACCAAACTGGATGGTACAGCAAAAGGAGGTGTGGTACTGGCTATTGCAGATCAATTTAAAATACCTGTAAAATTTATTGGAGTAGGAGAGCAGGCGCAGGACTTGCTGATATTTGATAAAACACAATTCGTAAACGGATTGTTTAATGTATAACATTTGTAAATTGAAAGCCAGAGTTAAAAAGTCTTTTATATCTGCAGCAGCTTAAGAATGCAAACATAAAAAAAAGGGCCAATAAGAATAAAGGCCCTTGTTTACCAAAACTAACTGCTTATGAAATAAATGTAACTTCAAAAACTAAATGTAATTTACCCCATAAAGTAACGTGCCACTGTTAACTTTAGGCTAATACTTTAAATACTTGTAAAAAATCCTGTTAGCCAAAAGTCTTTAATAGTAATATAAAAACCCCGAACACAACCGTAGTTATAAAAACTCCCTTTGCTGTTTTATCTTTATTTGTATTTAAAAATAAAGTAAACAACAAGGCATTCAGCAATAATGATAAACTTAATGCAACGGATAATGTTTTATGCCCTGGCTCCAGGTACATATATAGAAACGTTTCTTTAAAACTAAAACTGCTGAATTTTGAATATTTAAAAATAACCAAACCAATAACGGGTGCTATTAAACCCAGGATTGCACCAAAAGCAAAATTTTCTTTTTTGAACATGTTAAAATAATTTTGTTTTTTCTAATTGAGCTTTTAATTTGTAATTGGTAAGATCAAACTGAACGGGTACAACGCTCACATAATTATGTTTAAGTGCCCATACATCTGTATCTTTTGATTTGTCAAAGTTTTTAAATTCTCCGGTGAGCCAATAATATTTTTTTTTGTGAGGATCTTCCCTTTCAGCAAATTTTTCTTCATACTTTGCATAAGCCTGTTTGCATATTTTTATGCCTTTTATTTTATCCATTGTGCCTGCTGGTATATTCACATTGAGTAATAAATGTTTGTCTGTTTTTTTACTCATAACTCCTTTTACAATGGTGGCTACAATTTGCTTTGCAGCACTCAGGTCTGCATCATAATTATAATCCATCATAGAAAAACCAATGCTGGGTATTCCTTCTATACTGGCTTCCATGGCGGCACTCATGGTACCACTGTATATTACATTAATGCTGTGGTTTGCTCCATGGTTTATACCACTTAGGCAAATATCCGGCTTGCGGTGCAATATTTTATCTACTGCAAGTTTTACACAGTCTACCGGTGTGCCGCTCGTTTGCCAGCTTTCTATCTCGCCAAATAAATCCATTTTGCGCATGCGCAGTGGTGAGCCAATTGTTATAGCATGGCCCATACCGCTTTGTGGTTTATCTGGTGCTACCACTACCACTCTTCCAAAATCTTTTACGGCATCTACCAATGCTCTTATACCCGGAGATGTAATGTCATCATCATTTGTAATAAGTATAACGGGACGTTCTTTTTCTTTTGCTGATTTTACTTCTTTTACCATTTCTCTATGCTGCTTTTCTGGCTTTTCTTGCTGTTATAAAACTACTAATAAATGCTGCCATTGCTATAATATTACTAACAATGCAGGCAAGGAATAAGTATTTTTTTGGTCCCCAGTCGGGTATTTTTATAAAACGGCTTACACAAATTATAAGTAGCAAAAAAGTAAGTACCACCACCACATGAGATACTATTTTATTGGAACTGGCTACCCCCTTTTGTAATATTAAAAACAATAAGCCAAATGCAGCAGGAATAAGTGCAGTGGGTGCGTGTGTGCCTTCGGGTGTAAGTATACCAAAGTATCCATATAGTCCTGCTGCTATAAGTACTATGGCATTTAAAATATTGGCTGTTGCTGCTTTCATTTATTTAATTTTTATGCTGGCAAAGATAAGCACTAAGCTGTGAGGTTTTGAACAGAAGATGAAACAAAATATCTTTACAAAATATCAGTTGCCTTCTTTTTTAAAACTAATCCGCAAAAAAACAAAAACAAGATAACGTTGCCTATTTCCTTTTAAAATCCAGGTCCTGAAAATCAAAGCTAAAATCTGTTAAAGGAGAAATACTTTCCATTTTTATCCCATCTGCTTTTCCGTTTTTATCCTGGCTAAAAATAAGAAATGCATCTGCATCAAAACTCCTATCTGTCCATTTTACAATAAATGTATTTGCTTTATAAGGCAGTACAGGTCCATTTAATCTCGGCGATTTTAAAGACTGAAAAAACAAGCCAGTATTTTTTGCAGAAATAATAATATCTCCAAACCATTTATCGTGGTAGTTACCGGTGAACAAACTATCGGTAAGTTTTACAGTATTATTTTTTTGCCGGGCAGTTATATCCGCAAATAATTTATCCGTAATGGTTTTTGCTTCTGCATTACCGGCAGCTACCCTGTCTTTATATTTTTTTACCCAGCCCCTGTTTTGGTAACCCAGATAACTGTCTTTTATAGAATTGGTAATGGCACTAAAAGCTGCTCCCTGCTGCTGGTTGGTGAGAACAATAATACCTAATTTTAATTCTGGCAGCAGTGTTATTTGTGTTACTGTACCGGCAAGCCCGCCTATATGCGATACTTGTTTATATCCTTTTACATCAGCTAAAAACCAGCCTAATCCGTAGGCAGAAAAATGAGTATTGTACGCACCTCCTGGTGCGGTTGGAATAATAGTTTGCGGGTTCCACATTTCATCATGTACTTCTTTACTAAAGAGTATTTTATTGTTATCATATTTTCCATCATTCATTTGTATTATTACCCATTTGGTAAGATCTGTAAGATTACTCAAAATTCCACCTGCTGCATTTGCCACGGGGCTCCAGTCATGCGGTATCATTATCACCTTTCCATCGGCAGGTGCATGCGCATCTATTACATTTTTATATTTTTTTGGTATCCGGTTATAACTTGCCTTGCTGGCCACAAAACCTATCGGCTTCATTATGCGTTTTTCTACAAAATCTTCCCAGCACATACCGCTCACTTTTGCCAGCACTTCGCCAGCTATAATATATAAGTTATTATCGTAATCAAATTTTGTTCTGAAGTCGCTTACCTTTTTTAAAAAACGCAGGTTGTATATCATTTCCTGTTTAGTAAATGTACTGCCATCAGGAAAAAACATAAGATCGCCGCTACCTAGCCCAAGCCCGCTGCGATGGGTAAGTAAATCTCTCACGGTAAAAGATTCTGTTACATAGGGATCATACATTTTAAACTCCGGAATGTAATCGGTTACCTTATCATCCCACTTCAGTTTACCTTCATCTACCATCATAGCAAGACCTGTGCTGGTAAATGCTTTGCTGTTACTGGCTATGCCAAAAAGTGTATTTACATCTACCGGGGCTTTTGTTATAAGAGATCTTATGCCATAGCCTTTTGCATGTACTACTTTCCCATCTTTTACTACTGCCACAGCAATGCCGGGTACATCAAAAGTTTTTAGGGTAAGTTTTACCAGAGAGTCTATTTCGATTTCACTCATTTGTGCATTGGCAGAAGAAATGCAGAAGAATATAAACAGGAGGGTAAATAGCTTTTTCATGTATTGATATTAGACTATGAAAATAAGCCAGAAAAACCGGGAAAGAAAATAAAAAAACCATATAATATTTAGTGCAATTATTATTTCTATATTTTAT
The DNA here is from genome assembly GCA_025350645.1 of Ferruginibacter sp. Lineage (GTDB taxonomy): Bacteria > Bacteroidota > Bacteroidia > Chitinophagales > Chitinophagaceae > Ferruginibacter. Next base: position 5,940 of record JANXXM010000034.1, on the reverse strand, counting down.
TTTTATACGTTTTTAGTTTTATGCAGAGTAGTGAAAGTAAAACAGGAAGCATATAAAAATGCAAAACATCATAAGAATGGTATGGGTAATTTAATAATATAAATAGTTAGATGAAAAAATTTTTTAAAATAAATTTTGATAAACTAAATTAATTAGTACATTTGTGCTAATCAAATTAGTCATCATGTCGCAAGCAGGATTAAATTTAAAATATTTACGCAAATTGCGTGGGTGGACGCAGGAAGAATTTGCGAACAGGCTCGGTATTAAACGTTCTCTGATAGGTGCGTATGAAGAGGAGCGTGCAGACCCGAGGCTGGATGTTTTGGAAATCGTTTCGGAAATTTATAAATTAAGTCTGGATGAACTTTTTCTAAAAGACCTGAGCAATGAAAGTGGCAGTTATTTAATGAAAAGGCGAAAGCAGAAAATGCTTACGGAAGAACGCAACGTAATTCATTTTGTGCCGGTAAAAGCAGCGGCGGGTTATCTTGCAAGCTATGCGGACAGTGAATTTATTGATGAACTCAATACGTTTACACTTCCTATGTTAAGGGGCGGTAATTACAGGGCTTTCGAAATAATCGGGGATAGTATGTTGCCTACACCAAGTGGCAGTATAATTGTAGGAGAAAAAGTAGAAACCGTAGATGATGTAAAAAATAATAACGCTTATATCGTAATAAGCCGCAATGAGGGAATTGTATATAAACGTGTAATAAAAAATAATAAGACAAAAGCAAAACTTTCTTTAGTGAGCGATAATCCTACCTATCAACCTTATCAGGTAAATACAGAAGATATTGTAGAATTTTGGGCAGCACAGGTTGTAATAGGTAAAGTAGCTGCACAGCAAAGATGGGATGTAAATTCGCTTGCAAATTTGGTAAATAATTTACAAGATCAGGTGAGTACATTAAAGAAGAAATTCAATTAGGATAGAAGAAACAATGAATAACTAGTATTTTAAATTTATGTTGAAAGCCTATACAAAAATTTTTTAACATCAAATCTAAAAACGAAGAAGACATTTAAATAACTATAGTTATTCAATGCCAAAATGAATAAAAACTGTAATTTTAAAGCACAGATACAACAACTAAAACATATACATCAATTAAAAAAACAGTTATGATCAAATTACAAATTGTAGGAAACCTTGGCGCAGATTGCATCCAAAAAGAAGTAAACGGAAAAACCGTTATTAATTTTAATGTGGCACACACAGAAAAATACAAAGACGGTAACGGAAACCTCGTAGAAAAAACAACATGGGTTAACTGTGCTTACTGGACTGACAGAACTGCTATTGCCCAGTATCTTACAAAAGGCAAAATGGTATATGCCGAAGGAGCACCGGAAGCAGAAGGGTATACCAATAAAGATGGGCAGGTAGCTTCTACACTTCGTATGCGGGTACTCAATATTCAATTGCTTGGTGGAAGTAATGATGGACAACAGCAACAAAACCAGGGATATGCAAATTCCAATTCCGGTAATGTAAGTAATGCAGGTAATAGCCCAGCACCAGTAGTTCGTACGCCACAACCCGCAGCAGATATGCCGCTGGATGATGATTTGCCTTTTTAAAACTTTCTGAATGTACTATCTTTAGCATCTTTACAAAAGGTGCTTTTTTTGTTTTTATAACCAACCACATATAATATAAAAAACTGTGAAAAAAAATGTGCTTGCAATTATTGGAAGCAGTAAAAAAAATTATTCTAATGAAAGAATAGTAGAAAAAAAAGAAATAATTTTTAATGATATAAATATATTTTCTACTCATAAAATTGACAGGCTACCAAATTCAATCTTGACTTTGATAATGACAATTTGCCGATGGAAGTAGAATATTTTAGAAAACAAATTGCAGAAGCTGATAGAATAATAATTTATACACTGGAATATATTTTTAGTTTGCCCGAAAGTTTAAAAAATGCAAGTATGTGATATGTTTGAACTATAGTTTTTTGCAAAACCAACAGGTCTTATTACAGCCTCTACTACAGGCAAAAAAGCAAACGACGAACTTGTAATGATTATAAATATGCTTGGAGCAAAATTTAATAAAAATATTACACTTTTAATACAGGGAGTTTAGGCTAAATTTAATGGATATGAAAAAAATATAAATACTGAAACAGTTATACAACTTCAAAAATGTATAAATGAACTTAATAAATTGGTGAGGGAATAAATTTATAACTCATATAGCAAATTCAACATTTACAATTATTTTGTAAATATAATTTTGTTGTATTTAATTTTTAATAATGAAAAAATTTAGTTTTATTTTCTTTCTGATATTATTTTATAAATCCGGATCTTTTGCTCAAACCAATTATGCCAAACTTGTCAATCCCTTTATAGGCACTGGTGGTCATGGACATACATATCCCGGCGCAACTGCTCCGCATGGCATGGTACAACTTAGTCCAGATACGAGGCTCGAGAGCTGGGACGGTTGCGGCGGTTACCATTACGACGATAATTATATTTATGGTTTTTCACACACCCATCTAAGCGGCACAGGCATACCAGATTATTGCGATATTTTAATAATGCCCATCGCTGGCAAACCATCGCCTGATAATAAAATATATGGTTCTCGATTTTCCCATAAAAATGAAAAAGCATCTGCAGGATATTACAGTGTACTGCTAGATAAAGGAAACATTCAAACAGAATTCACCACTACAGAAAGGGTGGGTTTTCATCACTATGCATTTTCCAGTATAAACGATAATACGATTATACTTGATTTAAAACATAGGGATGAAGTTTTGGAATCATCATTAAAAATTGAAGACAGTGTGACAGTAAGTGGAATGCGCAGAAGCAAAAGTTGGGCGCAAAACCAATACATCTTTTTTGTAACGAAGTTTTCTAAACCGATTAAAAATTATGGTATTTGGAATAACGATAGTTTGGTTTTACAAAACAGATTGACTGAATTTTCTTCTAAAAATGTAAAAGCATTTTTTCAATTTGATTTGGCAGCAGATAAAAATATTTACGTAAAAGTGGCACTCTCGCCGGTAAGTGTAGATGGAGCAAAGAAAAATCTTGCAGCAGAATTGCCCGGCTGGGATTTTGAAACGGCGAAATTGAATGCAGAAAAAAAGTGGAATACTGAATTAGGAAAAATAGAAGTAACAGGGGAGGAAGAAAAGAAAAAAATATTTTATACCGCCTTGTACCACACGGCGGTGGTGCCCTGTATAAATATGGATGTGGATGGTACATACAGAGGCAGGGACAATAACATTCACAAAGCAGAAGACTTTACTTACTATTCTGTTTTTAGTTTGTGGGATACTTACCGTGCTGCACATCCATTGTATACCATTATTGACAGAGCAAGAACATTGGATTATATAAAAACATTTTTAGCACAATACAAAGAAGGGGGAAGATTACCCGTGTGGGAACTGGCAAGCAATGAAACGGAGTGTATGATTGGCTATCACAGCATTCCAGTAATTGTAGATGCGTACATGAAAGGCATAACAAACTTTGATACCAAGCTTGCATTAGAAGCCATGCTGAATAGCGCAAACATGGATCATTTTGGTTTGGCTGCCTACAAAACAAAGGGTTTAATTGAGAGTGATGATGAACAGGAAAGTGTAAGCCGCACGTTGGAATATGCTTATGATGATTGGTGTATTGCCATATTTGCAAAAGCCATTGGCAACCAAAAAGTATATGATGACTTTATACAACGGGCACAGTATTATAAAAATGTGCTCGACCCACAAACAGGTTTTATGCGCCCCCGAAAAAACGGTGATTGGCTAAGTCCGTTTGACCCAAAAGAAGTAAATAATAATTATACAGAAGCCAATGCCTGGCAATATAGTTTTTACATGCCGCAGGATATTGGTGGATATTTAGAAATGGTTGGTGGACCTGATGCATTGGAAAAAAAGTTGGATGCATTGTTTAGCACCACTACAAAAACCACTGGCAGAGAACAAAGCGATATTACCGGATTGATTGGCCAATATGCACATGGCAATGAGCCGAGCCATCACATTGCATACCTCTACAACTATACAAATGCCCCATGGAAAACACAAAAAATAGTACACCAAATACAAACGGAATTTTATAAAAACACCCCTGATGGTTTAATAGGCAATGAAGACTGCGGACAGATGAGTGCTTGGTATGTGTTAAGTGCAATGGGATTTTATCAGGTAACGCCGGGGACAAATTTTTATAATATTGGAGCCCCACTTTTTACCGAAACTCAGGTGCATTTTGAAAATGGAAAAAACATGCTAATTGATGGACTAAGTATAAATAACAAAGACTTTTTTAAAATTTTTCGAAAAAATGAAAAAGGTACAAGATCATCTTTTAGAGAATTGGGTTTCTTCTATAATGCTAAAAATGATTTTTTAATGGTCTTCTCTAATGATTTAACAAAAAACCGATTTGAAGTTTTGAGGAGTGATGTATCAATATCAAATAATAAAATTGTCATAAATCCCATCATTCATGGCGGCACTACATCCTTTCAAAAAAGCAAGATAGTACCTATAACTTCATCTCAAAAAGATGTAATAATTTATTTTACTACAGATGGTAGTGAGCCGACAAATAATGCTACAAAATATACTCAACCACTTGCAATAAACGAATCGCAAACAGTAAAAGCAATTGCATACAATATTAATGGGAAAAAGAGCTTTGTTACAACTGCGATTTATAAAAAAATGGCGTATGATTGGGCAGTAAAACTAAATACTAGTTACGAACAAATGTATGATGGTGGTGGTGCATTGGGGCTTATAGATGGTATTCGTGGCGAAACAAATTGGCGCAAAGGCAACTGGCAGGGTTATCAAAAAAAAGATATGGACGTTACGATTGATCTTAAAACAGCAACCACAATATCATCCGTGACGGCTGGTTTTTTACAAGATACCCGTGCATGGATAATATTGCCAAAGCAAATAAAAGTGCAGGTTTCTACCGATGGAAGAAGTTTTAAAACTGTATCAGATATAAGTAATTTTTTACCGATTGAAGATCTCACGCCACAGGTAAAAAATGTTGCTGCAACATTTGCGCCTATCAAAGCAAGGTATATTCGCATAAAGGCAATGCAATACGGCAAGCTACCCGCATGGCACGAAAGTGCAGGTGGAAATACGCATTTGTTTGTGGATGAAGTGGAGGTGAAATAAAATGTGTGACCTGGGAATAATTAATAGAACTAAGTGCTTACAAAACTTTTACAAAATTTACTTCCAATCAATACATTTTATGAAATATTTTTTTACCGCAACGATCATTTTTTTTTGCTGCCCAACTATTTTTGGGCAAAATATTTTAAAAGGAAAAGTTACAGACCAGGCTACTGGTAAGGCTTTGGAAGCGGTAAGTGTTTTTATAGCCAATAGCTCTACTGGTACAACTACAAATGCAGAAGGAAATTTTGCACTCTCTGGCTTTACTACAAAGCAATTTGATGTGGTAGCATCCTGCATAGGTTATGAAACAGTTACTACAAATATCTCGGGTGAGATACTCAATAATTTCATCAATATTAAATTGAAAGAAAGATCTGCAGAACTGGAAAATGTGATTTTGCAATCTTATGAAAAAGATGGTTGGAACAAATGGGGTAAAGCCATTATGGATAATCTAATTGGCATGGGAGAAAGCGCAAAAGACTGCAGCATAAAAAATAAAGAAGTAATACGATTTGTATTTAATAAAGAACAAAACCTGCTTACTGCCTATGCATTTGAGCCTTTGATAATAGAAAATAAATATTTAGGTTATAATCTTGTATACGATATGCAAAGTTTTGTTTGCGATTATAAACACAACTATATTTTTTTTAGGTAATGTAGTCAAAAATGGTTGGTGATTTTATCATTTTTGTTTTGAAATTTTGCATAATCAATCAAAAGAATAGTA